>CAIXMD010000346.1 GCA_903920415.1 uncultured Desulfomonile sp. | reverse complement strand
GAAAAGCGACTAAATGCAATCAGAAACCCGTTTAGTCGCGCTATGTGCAAACTGCATTGCATTTAGTTCATGATATCATAACATCAACAGAGAGCACATTAACTGTCCCGTTTTGATCAGGCTCACTTTTTGAGACATGCTTGTGTAGTGACTTCCTTTCATTCACGATCTATGATTTAATCGCACCGTTAGGAACTTCGATCCTTGTTGATGAGCCTCATCAAAGAGCCAAAGGAGTTTCCTTGATGTTTCGCCCTATCCGCATGCTGATTCTTCTGGGCGCCATCCTTGGTCTGTTCCCGGACGGATCGACTGCAGGCGGTATTCTTCACGTATCTTCCCCGACCATCGAGGGCCGCACAATTGCCGTGGAACGGCCCGGTATACTTCATTCCAGGACTCTCGTAACCGTTTCGGAATCATCGATCGAATACCGGACAGACCAGACTTTTTTTAACAACAATGAATTCCCCCTGGAGGGGCTTTTCCTTATGCCTTTAGAGCCCGGCACGGTCTCCTTGGAGATGGATGTAAGAGTTAACGGAGTATCAATACCGTACAGCGTGGTTTCTGCTTATGATTTTTTACCGGTTTTGATAGAGCTTACCACCGCCACGAATGATCCTTCACTGCTGGGTCTTGCGGGAAAGGATGTTCTGGTTGTGCGTCCCGTCAACATAGAAGCACGCCGACAAAAGTCAATTCGAGTCCAGTTCAAAAGATCAATCTCCATCGATCAAGACCAATTGGACCTGGTTGTCCCTCTCGACGGCGAGCGATATTCACTTGGGCCTGTAGCAGGATTTGAAATACGTGTCCGATTCAAGATGTCCAGGCCCTTGCGGACTGTATTGTCTCCCTCTCACCATGCATCGATCTTTCGAGAGGCCCCGCACCGATGCCTTGTCGTCGTGAGGAGTGAAGAGAAAAGAATCCGAGATGATTTTAGACTCCTGGTGACATTTTCCGGGCAGGAGATGGATCTCAGGCTTTTCACGCACCGACCGACAAACCGTAAGGGTGCTTTCATGGCTTTCATCTCGCCGCCGCTTCCTGATCCTACACAGAAAGAATCCTATAAGGATGTGGTTTTCATAATAGACCGATCAGGAAGCATGGGCGCTCTCGACCTTGAACTCGCCGAACATGCGGTGATTCTTGGCCTCGAGCGAATGCGCCCCCTGGATCGGTTCAACATACTCACCATGGGCACAAACACGGAGCGAATGCGAAACGAACTTATTCCGGTCACCGAAGAAAACATCATGGAAGCGGTCCGTTTTGTGAACTCTGCCCCCAAAGGAGGTGGAACCGATCTTTACAACAGCCTCCTCATTGCCTTGGAACAGTTCTCTTCACGTAAGCGGCCTGCGGTTATCGTTGTGGCGGGCGATGGCCGAAGCACTATCGGTATAACGAGCCTCGGGACCATAATCGAGCATGTGAAGCGATTCAACAAGGTCGGTGCCAGAATCTTTACCATAGCCTTGGGAGACTTTGCCGACACGACAGCCATGGAGAAGATAGCGGAAAGTGCAAGAGGTTCGTCCATTCATTTTTCCGGCAAGGAAGATTTCAATGCGGTAATCAACCGTTTCTACGAAGGCATATCTCCTCCGCAAGTTTCGGATATCTTATTGGACTTTTTGGATATATGGCCTGAGGAAGTGATCCCTGAACCGATTTCTGATGTGACAGGACAAGACAGTGTGGTCGTTTTTGGGCGCTACGACAACAAAAGCGACGTGTCTTCAAGAGTGCGACTGCGAGGAAAGATAAAAGGCCAGGTAAAATCCATTACCAAAACTTTCGAATTCCCCCTGACTGACACAGCCAGGCCTTACATATCGGCTATTTGGGCCATGAGAAAAATTTCAAAGCTCTCGGAGAGACAGCGCATTAAGGGCATTGAGCCCGAAACAAGTGACCAGATTAGTGCACTGGCCGAAGAATTCGGATTCCGCGTAGGGTCTCTCGCTCCATCGGCCACTCAAGATACGGGACGACTTTATTGGTCGCTCAAAACATCTTTTGTACCGGCAGACGTTGAGTCGGACCGTTTCAGGAGGGTCGGGGGAAAAATATTTCGTCGGGAAAGTGCAGGATGGGTCGACACTCTATACCGGGCTTCCATGATACCCAAAACAGTGGGGTTTCTTAGCACGGACTATTTTTCTATTCTCAAAGAAGAACCCCGTATTGGCCCTTATCTTGCCATAGGTCCTGAGGTGACGCTGGTACTTGATGAAGGCCCCATCAAGATCATTGCGGAAGAGCCATGATACACTCGATGTCTTCTCTTTTGTTCACACCAGGGGCGCCCGCAGAAGGAGCGTGATGCCTCGGCGGGCAGTGGCGGCAAGCTCTGGGTCGACTTGCTCGAGTGCCAGCAATTGTCTCAGATGGTCGGCGGTGCGAAGCATCAACATTGCGAGGTCACCTTCGTCTGCCCCTATGTGGGATATGAGTTCACTCCATTCAACTTCTTCAGCCCACAGAAATACCGAGGCTGCCGGCCAAAACATTATGGACGGCACAGAGAAACCTCTGGAGATCATGAATTGGATCAGGGGCTTGAGCTTCTGAATCATCCTTCTGAACCGGTTCCATAATGATCGTGTCCTTTCCCATATCTCTCTGCTCACCATTATGTCCCGATCCTTGTCCATGACGAAGGGCGCTAAGATAGCAGCCAATTCCTTCGGATTCAGCTTGTTCAGCTCACCTGCCCTGATCAGCTCCGCTATCAGCAACGGGTGATCCAGTCTGAGCTGTGCAGCCCATCTCCCATCATAAGTCGGAATACCGTGCTCATCGACGTAATCCAACTCCTCGAGAACATTCAGGTGATCTTGAAAATCTTTCAGCAGTTTAGTTTGGACTTTCCGGCTACGCCCAGGATTTTCGTGAAATGTTGCAAAGGAGAATCCCAGCAACTTCCTGACTCCCTCTGGGTCGTGGGACAGCAAAAGGTTGAGAGTCATTGAAAAGTTTATTGCAATTTTGGATTGCAGTGGTTCAGGAGAGGAGAAAAAAAGTTTTTTGACGAGAGGGATATTCATGTATCGGCCGGGAACTATAAGTGCAAAGCCTGTCTTGTCCATGCCTCGCCGTCCTGCGCGACCGGTCATCTGATGAAGGTCGGTAGCTGTCATATCCACAAAAGTTTGCCCGTTGAACCGGTCACTCTGCAAAAGGACCACTGTTCGGGCCGGATAATTTACTCCCGCAGCCACCGTGGAGGTGGAAACGATTGCCTCGAGGTGCCCTAGAACCATCATCCTCTCTATCAGCAGGCGCCATGCCGGTAGTTGCCCTGCATGATGTGACCCTGCACGACACTCCAGAAGACGATCGATCTGGTGACGGCCCTTGAGTTCAGGATACAACTCGACTTGTTCTTCTACGGCCCGTGAGAATCCCCCTTCATGCGGACTGACGGGAGAAGCCGGAAGCGTCTCCAGCGCTCGGTCACAATCTGATCGTGACTTCAGAAAAATGATCGCCGGCAACAGCTTGAACTCTCTGAGAGTCTCAATTATACCATTTATATCCGGTGATCCAGGACCTGAGAATTTCTTCCTGCCCCTGTCTTCCCCGATGCAGGCTGCCACGTTTGGAAAGAGCCGATTTCCACGGAAAAACGGGGTCAACTCGCCGGAAGGAGTCCTGAACAGCGCATGGAGCGGCACCGGTCGGATTTCTGAATGGACTACTGCACAGGGAGAATTACGTATATGTGTGAGCCAGCGGGCCAGGTCATCCGCGTTTGAGATTGTGGCGGAGAGCAGCAGGAGCCTTACCCTTCGAGGCAGGTAGATGAGGACTTCCTCCCATACGACCCCTCTGTCCAAATCACCCAGGTAGTGGGCCTCATCAAGGATCACAAGGTCCACCTGCAGATCAACCCCGGTATCCATTGCGTCATAAAGCTGGTTGCGCAGAATCTCGGTCGTACCCACAATCAGTGGGGCGTCCGCGTTTTCCTTTCGATCCCCGGTTAATATTCCAACACGCTTCCTACCCAGCTCTTCTCCGAACTCTTCATATTTGGCATTTGACAAAGCTTTGAGCGGAGTGGCGTACCAGACGCCGCATCCCTGAGAAATATATTTTTTTGCGGCCTCGAGAGCTATCCAGGTCTTTCCCGAACCTGTCGGCGCACTTACCAGAACATCCTTCCGGAGGACATTTTCCAGGGCCTCAACCTGAAAAAGGTCTGGAACAAAAGGCATCGACTCCGGCTTGCCGATGTCCAACAGGAGTTTTGCAGCCTCATTATGAATTCGTGGGGCCCTGGATTCGTCTTCACGTTT
>CAIXMD010000345.1 GCA_903920415.1 uncultured Desulfomonile sp. | reverse complement strand
CTTCTGTCAGCCGATCGGCTGATTCACATCACAGTCCTTGACCCATAGTCCGAGATATGGGTTAATTGTGTCCGATTGCTCGCTTCACGCCGCAGTAGTGGGCGAATCTCTTGACGAAGGATGATAATCCCCAGGGAAAAGCAGATCAAGTTCGGAGTCAGCGGGACCTTATCATAAATCTGGCTTGCGTATAGGTGTTTCCATGAATAAAACGAAAGAGATTGCGGGACTAGTGGTGAGTCTGCTGGTCGCTTTCGGAGTTGCCTCTCTGGGCAGGCTTTTTACAGATCTTTCAGTCAGCACGTGGTATCCGACCCTAATCAAGCCCTCCTGGACTCCTTCGGGGGCTACGATTGGTACGGTATGGACAATCCTCTACACCTCGATGGGCATCGCTGCATGGATCGTGTGGCGTCGCGGGGGGTTCGGGGTGCGGCGATATCCCTTGGGGATCTATGCTATACAACTACTCCTGAACGCAGGATGGTCGGCTCTATTTTTCGGTCTCCGGAGCCCGGGCTTGGCTCTTTTCGAAATCGGCATCTTGTGGATTGCGATCCTGGCAACTTCAGCAGCGTTCTGGCGTGTCTCGAAGTTGGCGGGTACGCTGATGGTGCCCTATCTGATTTGGGTGTGTTTCGCAGGGGTCCTGAACGCCATGATCTGGCGGCTGAACTGATCCCGAAGCCATCTTCGCAAGTGTCAATGGACAGCCGTTGTGGTGAGGCCTTGTGGCTATTTGTTTAGGATAGGGCTCCACAAAAAGGGTTTCCATCTTCTTGGCGAGTTCATTTCAGGTAATCATCTGTTGAGAATTTTTCCGAGAGTTCCACTTGACAGAGTTCCTTGGCGAACCCACTTTGAAATTTAGGACACAAGGATCGTGCATTAACCAAGTCAGGAGTTTGTCAGATTCTTTTTGATCTGCGGATGGTATCGGATAAGAGTGAAAGATGGCCTTCAAAATAATCCATGATGAGCATTTTACACAAGTTAGGAGGCCATGTACTTATTGAGTTTCACTGAAACACCCATGTAAGGAAATGCTGATCCCTTGAGTCCGGTTTCAATGAATCCGTCTTACGAAGAGAAGGGAGACCCCAATGCCAGAAGGACACGCTTGTGCCTATTGTGGCTCAGAAATGGATCCGATTCGTACTCCACCCGAGTCAAGCTGGGGTGGAGAGATGCACCACATCTGTTTCAATGACGACTGTTCCTATTTCACGAATAGCTGGAAAGCCTTGCAGAACCAGGGGATTGATAAGACGGGCTACCGTTGCCGGATGGACCCACGCGGCGGCTGTGGACCAGCCCCGGTCTGGTCGGAAGATGCGCTGAAGGACCTTATTGTCAAGGAAGAACCCGATGAAATCACTAGTTTCTCATGGTTCAGAGCTCATGACCTTGGTCGTGACGATGAGACCCCTGATGGGGATTTCTATACAAAACCGCGCTTTGTCGACCATCTGGACTCCTGTGCCCTTGAGACGGTTGAGCAGATCTATGGTCGTTTGACTCCAGAGGGTTCAACGATCCTGGATCTCATGGCCGGACCGGATTCCCATCTCGGAAAAGTGTACGATTCCACGATAGTTGTAGGACTCGGGCTTAATAAATCGGAACTGGAAGCCAATCCCGTTTTGTGTGAGCACGTAATCCACGATCTCAACAGTGATCCGCACCTGCCATTTTCCGATAACCGCTTTGATGTTGTGGTCAACACGGTATCGGTGGACTACCTGACCCAGCCTCTGGAGGTCTTTAGAGAAGTGTCACGCGTCCTGAAGCCTGACGGCCTTTTCATAGTGGTTTTTTCAAACAGGATGTTTACCCCGAAAGCCGTGAATGTATGGAAGACGAGCACCGAAAAGCAAAGGGTGGAACTCGTTCGCAGATTCTTCTCCCTATCGGGCCGGCTCGCGATTCAAGGCTACTATGAAAGCTCAGGGAAACCTCGTCCCAAGGATGACAAGTATTTCGGACACGGAATTCCGAGCGATCCGATCTACGCGGTCTGGGGCAAACCTACGAACAAATCAACCAATTTAATGCACTGAGGGTATCCCGTTCCGGTAGAGTCAACCTTCCGGCGCAAGGTGGTACGAATGCACAGCATAGGCGTTATCCATGGACGATTTCAGGTACTCCATAACGATCATCTCAGGTACCTCTTGGCGGGCAAAGCACGCTGTGACCACCTTGTCGTCGGAATTACGAATCCTGATCCAATCCTATCCCGAGAGGACCAAGCCGATCCAATTCGGTCGACTTTGTTTGCCAATCCTCTCACGTATTTCGAACGATACACGATGGTGAAAGCCGCTCTGATTGAAGAGCGCGTGGTCGGCCACGCCTTCTCCGTGGTCCCCTTTCCCATAAATCTTCCGGAACTCTACCGGTACTACGTGCCTATGGAGGCTGTGTTTTTCATCACCATCTGCGACGAGTGGGGCGATCGGAAATATGAACTTCTGACCGGACAAGGCCTCGATGTGGAGGTAATGTGGCGCAGGACTCCTGATACCAAGGGCCTGACCGGCTCAGAGATTCGTCATCGCATGGTGCGTGGAGAACCTTGGGAAAACCTCATGCCCCCGAGTACGGTACGGCTGTTGGCGAAATGGAAAATCATCGATCGTCTACGAGAGTTGAATCGAGGACCATAACCATCGCGGATCGGCGAAGAATTGCGGAGATGCAACTCAGAGGACAGGATGGGTTCCAAGGAGCAGGCAATATTGGCCGCGGAATCCTATCCGAGGCGGCGGGCATACACATCACCTTGGAGACTGGGGAAAGGAAGTAATCGAAGTCTGCTGGAGATCTCCTCTTCGTCCATCCAACGAGGTGACTCAAAAACCATTCGGTTTTCTATCGTATAATTGAAACGATACTCACCGAGCGCCCGGAGAAGCTCCAGACAGGCAATCGCTTCCTGGAGAAACTCGGCATGGTACTCGAACGACAAGCATGCCAAGGGACGTGAAACCCCTTGAAGAACTTCCTGCTCAAATCCCTCTACGTCGATCTTGCAGAAGCCTGGTTCTCCATACTGGGCTATGAGTGAGTCAAGAGTCGTTACCGGCACCGTCACAGAATGACTCCATTCATAGTATGGGAATCTCCCACTTGATTTCACGGCTGCTATCCACTGTCTGGACATGGAGGAGATGGGCGATCGGATGTCGCTGATCATAAGCTCCAGCTCTCCCTCAGAAGCCCCCACAGCCATGGGAACGATAGTTACTCCGGGATTCCGCCCAAACCGTTTCTCTAGGATTCTCAAGCATTCTTCCTGAGGTTCCAAGGAAACCACTCTGGCCCCAAGCTCCAAATACAGTGCCGTCATGTCCCCGACGTTGGCGCCGATATCGAAAACGAGATAGCCCTGTTTGATCAGCGCTTGATGGAATCTTAGCGATTGTGCATGGGATAAGTGTTTTTTTGCCTTCTTGAGGAGCGCCCTGGCTCTGGAATGGAGTCTCAGTATGTCTGTTTTCCATTGACCGAAGGAAACGAGGAAACTGGCGTGTTCTTGCTTCGCCAAAGGCCCTCAACCCCGAGGGTCCTCGGCGCCCGCCATGACCACTTCTAGGAGCAGCGCGTTAATATCCTCCGACTCAAAGCGAAACTTTCCAACGATCTGCCGAAGTTCCGGAGAGAGCCTCGCATAGCCCCACATGCCGCGTCGTTTCGTTTCCATCCAGCCATTGCGAGCAAAGTAGAGAGGAAGATTGTCTTGAAAGTAGGACAGGGCATCAGCATTCTTCAGAATATCTGATCTCTCATCGCCTCCTGTCTCATGAAGACGCACCAGGCGGCAAACCTCAACCTTCACGCATTCATCCACGCCGCATTCTTCGAGAATCGATCGCAAGATCTCGGCACTATGTGAGGCGTGGGCCGCTTTGAATTCATCAAAGGTCCGAAAGCGGTTTTTCTGAACTCTCCGAGTCTCTTCCGCTCGGTCTATGTCATGACCGAGTGCTGCGAGTTGAAGAGCCTCGTCAGATTCCGGCATCAGCTTGAGGACCCAGGCCAAGGTATTTTCAGCGTGAAGCGGATCTTCGGGAACATTTGACCTTGAGATTGCAGACCGGATGAGCTGTTCTGCGCAGCGGATGCTCTTCATGGAACTTAGCCTCCCTGACTGACAGTACAACCGCCAGTTCGAGTTCTCATTGACTTTCAGCGAAATCCAGATCAGCGACCTCCTTAGAATTGCTTTCTTTATCCCTCATGCCTACCTTGACGAACCGGTGTAATCGGTCCCACGCCCTCTATTATCTGGATATGAGAAGCTCAAGAATGTCGTCAGGTGCCTGCCTGAAGAAGAAGAACTGTGGCGCCCAACCCAAAAACAACGTTTGCGCCCCATGCTGCTGCTATAGGCGGGATGTATCCTCCGTGCCCAAGGGCAATAAACATGGTGTGCGCGATCCAGTAACTAAAAGCAACTACAAGGGATAAACCTAATCCCACAGCGATACCCCCACCCCGAGGACTGACCTTGATGGCAAAAGGAACACTTAGGGCTGCCATTATCAGGCATACCATCGGAAAAGCTATCTTGTCGTGCCAATCTACCAGGTAGCGTGTAGGCGTCTGGCCTTCCTCTATGGTTTTGTCGATGTATGCTCCAAGTTGAACCATGTTCATTTCTTTAGTAGGTGTTTCAGCTCTATCGAAATCCTCCGGGGTTTTCTTGAGGGACCCAATCATTGACGGAAGAGTTTCCAACACGAATTTTCCGTCCGGCGAGCGGACTATCCGATTGGCACCGTAAAACATCCAGTGTGTATTCCACCACTTTCCTTTGTCGGCAAAAATACGCTCGACAAAGTCATAATCTGCATTCCACCGGATCACGGAAACCTTATCCAGCGACTGTCTTGACTTATCGAACTTATCTATATGTATAATTGAGTCCGATGAATGGATCCATATCTGGTCTCTCTTAACAAGAGTCGTATCGGCTTTTCCTGCAATTTCAACATTCTGGATGTACTCGCTGTATCTGTTCGACCACGGAATGATTGTTTCATCGGCCAAGAACATGATAAAGGAAGCCGCAAGGCCTATTATCAATACGGGTCTTGCAATACTGAGTGCGTCAATCCCGTTGGCCTGCATGGCGATCAACTCCGAATGGCGAGCCATAATGAGGAGAGCCAGCATCCCCGCAAGTAAAATTCCCAGAGGAATGGCAAAAAAGAGATATCCCGGGAGTTTCACCAAGAAATACTTCAACATGAGTTTTCCAGGCGGATTATACTGAAAGTAGTACTTTATTTTGTCCGTAATCTCTACCAGCAGGAACACCAGGATGAACCCCATTACACAAATGGCGAACACCTTAATGAATTCCAAGGTAATATATCGATCAATTATTCTCAAGTCATGCCCGGAAACTGAAAGATGTCGTAGATTGACGCCGCGAAACCGCAAGCGTTTGATCAAATCCGAAACTTTCAGTTATCTTCACTTCATTTTCCTAATATCCAGCAACCAAATGTTTTCCAGAAGATAACGAGCTGTACGCCGTAAGCCCTCTTCTATTCCGACATTGGGGTAAAATCCTAACTGCTTAATTTTAGACAGATCTAGATGAACAAGCGGGCTGTCTCCCAACCACCCCCGAGAGCCCCCTAAAAAGCGGTACACCACTTTTTTCAGTCCCATCTCGTCAGAAACGATCCGTGCCACGCTTTTGACATCGATATAGTCTACGTGGCCCAAGTTAATAACATTCTTCAGTCCGGAAATTTTGTCCAACGCTAAAAAAATCCCTTTAGTGCCGTCATCGACGTGAAGATATGATTTTTTCTGGTTGCCGTCTCCCAGTATCTCCAACTCTTTGGGATTTGCCCTCAGTTTGTTGATGAAATCGTAGACAACCCCATGAGAATATCTTTCCCCCAACCACGACACGAACCGGAAAACGCAGCTCCGTATACCGAAATACTCTCCATAAGCCTGTATAATTGCTTCAGCCCCCAGCTTGGAAGCTCCATAAAGCGATGTTTGGAGGGGAGCGTAATCTTCCGGTGTGGGGAAGCGGTCAGGTTCACCATAAACGGTAGCGGAACTTGTGAATACAATCTCTGATGCTCCCGTGGTACGCATGGACTCGAGAACCGAACGGGTTCCAAGCAGGTTCTGCCTGAGGTCTACGCCTGTATCAGCCTGGCCGCCTCTAACATCAGCGTTAGCGGCCAAGTGAAAAACAGTCGAGACATCTTTCATTGCTTTGACTAGTTTCCGGCCATTGAGAATGTCGCCTTCCACTAAGACGGCCTTCCCTGTTTTCAGGGCAGGCTCCAGATGCCGTCGGAATCCCGAGGATAGGTTGTCGTAAATAATGACATCGTTACCTCTTAGAAGCAGTCTATCGACAATGTGGCTACCGATGAATCCAGCGCCTCCTGTTACCAGAACCTGCATGTTTTATCTTTCATTACCGGAGACGTGAAATCCAGTCCGTGAAACAGGATACTAAGCTCATTGATTTTGGCCATCAGGCGGCTCTGAGAGTCTACGAGGAAGGGTATCAGACTCGTTCATTTGATCTACGATATAAAGTGGCCGACGCCGAGCTTCCTCGTAGGTTCGCACCAGGTATTCGCCTATGGTTCCCATGGCCGTGAGTATCATGCCGGTCATTCCCACATTCAATATGCAAAGAATCACAATAGGCCATCGATCCGAAAATCCGGTGAACAGGCAGGAAATCAACCATACCAGACCGCTGCCAAATCCCAGTACCGTCAACACGAGACCTAAAATAAAGATTAGGCGTACAGGGATTCTGGAAAAAGGAATTATGCCATCAAGTGCTATATTGACTGCGCCGATGAAAGAGATTTGTGCTCTGCCCCTGAAACGGGGGTCTCTGTCAAAAGGTATTACGGCGCTCGGGAATCCGGCTGCAGAGGTCAGTCCTCTCAGAAAAACATGGCGTTCTCTGAAACGGCATATCTCTCGAACTACGCGAGCATCGAGGAGTCTGAAATCACCTGTATTTCTTGGAACTTTAACCTCGCTGAATCTTTCCAGAAGCCAGTAAAAAACTTCCGTTGCTTTCAAATAGAAGAAATTCTCCCCTTTGCGGGAAACTCGCTGGGCTATTACGACTTTGAACCCTTCACGCCATTTCTCAATCATCTGTTCTATGAGTTCCGGGGGATCCTGAAGATCTGCATCAATTACCACGCAGGCATCCCCTCTGCAGTGATCCAGTCCAGCCAAAAGGGACAAAGGTTTACCTATCCTACGGGAAAATGTTAAAAGTCTAATAGGATAACCAGCTTCGATAAGTTTCAGGATTGTCTCCCGAGTTAGGTCAGGACTCGGGTCCAAAGCGAAAACAACCTCCCAGAGACATCCCAACCGTTTGAAGACTCGTGCCAACCGCTCGATAAATACAGGTACATTCTTCTCTTCATTATAGAGAGGTACAACTACGCTAATAACGAACTGATCGATGGGTTTGGAGTCTTTCAAGCACCGTTTCCGTAGCGTTCTATACGTCTACGAATGGACCGTATAACATCAAGCTCATCGGTTCAAGAAAAATGAGTGTAGCTTGAGCCTGCAGTCTTCATTCACTTCCCTTTTGGCAATGTTTGTCTTATAATATTTTTATTGGAGAAGATGCGGAGACAGCGTCGGACTGGTCGTGACCAAAAGGCGACGTGACGACGAACACTTAATACCATTAACAAATAGTAAATGAGAAAGAGGAGAAATGACTAACATACAGGTAGAAGATCTCAGTTCAGTTAAGAAAAAAATCACATTCGAGGTCCCCGAAGATAGGGTGTTGGACATAATAGATTCTGAATATCGTGATCTGAGGAAAACTGTACAAATAAAGGGATTTAGAAAAGGCAAGGTTCCTCTCAACATTCTTCGAAGCTATTTTAAAAGTAAAGTCGAAGCCGACGCTGTCCGCAAAATAATCGAAGAGACCTTCGAGTCAGGCCTTGATGAAAAGAAAATAAAGCCTGTTTCGGTTATCAGTATCGATCCGGAAGCCGTAGAATTGGGTAAACCTTTTAGGTTTACGGCAGAAATAGAGGTTCCACCTCCCATAGAGGTGAAAGACTACAAAGGGCTCAAACTCAAGCGGCATATTCGAACTGTGGACGAGAATCAAGTTGCGGAACGCATCCAAAACCTCAGAGAACTTCAAGGGAAACTTACCCCCATATCGGAATCAAGGGGCGTCAGGCAAGGGGATCATTTGTTGGTGGACATAGAGGCTATTGCCGATGGAGATATAATTCCGGCCCTCACAGTGACTGATTATCATATGGAATTGGGAAAGAACTTCTACCTGCCTGACTTTGACTCCAAGCTGGAAGAAATGAAGCCTGATGAAACGAGGAAGTTTACCCTGGAATTTCCGGAAGACTTTCCGCGGAAAAACCTGTCTGGAAAAACTGCCGAATTCACTGTTAGTTGCAAGGAAGCAAAAGAACGTGTTCTACCGGAAATGGATGATCATTTTGCCAAGGACTTAGGAAAATTTCAGTCTCTGGAAGAGTTGAAAGACCAGATTAGGAAAGATCTGCAAAACCATTTTGATAGTGAGTCTCAGAAGGAGATCAAGCTCCAGATCATCGATTTCTTGATAGAAAATAATCCCTTCGAGGTTCCAGAATCAATGGTGGAAACCGAAATCGATCTCTTTCTGAACCAGTTGATCGAAGCATACAAGGCTCAAGGTATCGATCCTAAACGGCTTCCTGTACCTTCTCCGGATCAGCGTGACCAGGTTAGGCCATCTGCTTTGAGAGCGGTAAAAAATGCTCTGATTGTAAAGGCACTTATTGAACAGGAAGGTATTGAAATTTCGGAAGAAGAACTCCAGGAAGGCATTGAGCGATATGCCCAGGAAGCAGGCATCTCTCCGGACCACTATAAAGATCAGCTTGTGGAACACAATTCGTTGGAAGGTTTCAGCGCAGGACTCCTTGATAAAAAAGTTTACAAACTGATCGAGGATCATGCTGAAGTGACCGAAGAAGAATCCCAGACTGATACAGTCCCCAGTTAAGAAAAATTAATTACAAGAAAGAGTGAACATAATGCTGGTACCCATAGTCGTAGAGCAGACAAGTCGAGGTGAGAGATCTTATGACATTTATTCACGGCTTCTTAAGGAGAGAATAATTTTCCTTGGGACTGCCATAGACGACATGATAGCGAATCTGGTAATAGCGCAACTTCTTTTTTTGGAGAGCGAAGAACCAGAGAAGGATATAAGTTTCTACATAAATTCTCCAGGTGGAACAGTGACATCCGGATTAGCTATTTACGATACAATGCAGTACATCAAGCCTGATATCCAGACTATCTGTATTGGTCAGGCAGCAAGCATGGGGGCCCTTCTGCTGGCGGCAGGGAGCAGCGGCAAACGATATACGCTTCCCCATTCAAGAATTCTTATTCATCAGCCAATGGGAGGCTTTCAAGGCCAGGCTACGGACATAGAGATTCATGCCAGAGAGATCCTTCGCATGCGCAGTGAACTTAACCAGATTCTCGTAAAACATACTGGCCAGCCTGTTGAGAGGATAGAAGCCGATACTGAACGAGATTACTTTATGGACGGTGAAGAGGCCGTCCAATATGGAATCGTAGATAGCGTAATCTTCAGCAGAGGGAAAACTGAGCAAAAATAGGATAAAAACCGTTCACGTAAGGGTCAAGCTCTTAGGTCAAGTACCGCACGTCGGCGGTCTGCCTGCAAAGACCGGAGCTCAAGGAGGAATTCATGGCGGGCAGAAAAGGTAATTTCTCGTCTCTTTACTGTTCCTTTTGCGGCAAGAGCCAGGACGAGGTTCGAAAATTGATCGCAGGACCAACAGTATACATCTGCGACGAGTGTATTGAACTGTGCAATGAAATAATAGCCGAAGAATACGAAAAAGAAGAGATGGGGAAAGCTCGTTCTAAAGTCCCCAAGCCTTCTGAGATTAAGAAAGCGCTTGACGATTACGTGATTGGCCAGGAGCAAGCAAAGAAAATCCTCTCCGTGGCTGTACACAATCACTACAAACGAATCGATTCAAAACCTGATCTCGACGGTGTCGAACTCCAAAAAAGTAATATATTGCTGATTGGCCCTACGGGTTCGGGAAAGACTCTATTGGCACAGACGCTTGCCAGAATCCTCCACGTACCGTTTGCCATAGCTGATGCTACTACACTCACCGAAGCAGGGTACGTGGGTGAGGACGTAGAAAACATAATCCTGACTCTTCTTCAGAGTGCAGATTACGACATCTCAAGAGCGTGTCGTGGCATCGTGTATATAGATGAGATAGACAAGATATCTCGAAAGACGGAAAACCTTAGCATTACAAGGGACGTTTCAGGCGAGGGCGTCCAACAGGCCCTTTTGAAGATTGTTGAAGGTACAATGGCCAACGTTCCTCCAAAGGGTGGGCGAAAACATCCTCAACAGGAATTCCTCCAGGTCGATACAACCAACATCCTTTTCATTTGTGGTGGCGCATTTGTGGGTTTAGAAAAGGTTGTACAGCAAAGGATGAACCTGAAGTCCATGGGTTTCAATGCCGAAATTGGTGGAGCCAAGAGTGAGATCGTATCAAATGTATTAGAACATGTTCAGCCTGAGGATCTGATTCATTACGGCCTTATACCTGAGTTCGTCGGCCGCCTTCCCGTAGCGGCTACGTTGCACGAACTGGATGAAGACTCCCTGGTAAGAATCCTTCTCGAGCCCAAGAATGCTTTGGTTAAACAATACAAGAAGCTTTTCGGCTTCGAGCACGTTAAATTGCGCTTTACCGACGAGGCGCTCCGCGCGGTAGCAGGCGCTGCACTCTCTCGAAAAACTGGGGCTCGTGGATTGCGATCCATTTTGGAAGGGGCAATGCTCGACATCATGTACGACCTGCCTGAAATCCAGAGTCTTCAAGAAGTAATTATTAACGAAGATGTAATCTGCTTAAAAGAACAATGTATTCTTGTCTTTGAAAAAGAGGCTGAATCGGCCTCGTGACTCTTGCCGGCCAACATCAATGGTCTGGTTTTTCGTAGGTCGTAAGTAATCTCTCTTGGGCTTGATACCGGAATATGTTTCCAGGTTCCGGAGGACTGAGTTTTTGTTTCATATCCGGCACTCCCTATAACGAGGAATTCACATTTGCCGGCACATATGAAAGTTAAATCTTGACACTTGGTCAAGATGTAGGTAAGAAATCAAGATCCGGTTTCTTATCGTTAATAAGTACAAGCCGATATGCTGTTGTGTAATTGGTGGATGGGCGGCCATTTTGAAGAATGAAGGGAACCTTCGTCGGTCTGAGAACTCTTAGTATATTGATATGTAAATAAGGAGTGAATTATGCTACAGATGGAAGGCTCTAGAGTCCGCATGACTCCTGAAAACATTCACAACATGCTAAAGCAGGGCCTTTCTTTCAAGGAAATAGCGGCCCGTTGCGAAGTGTTCGAGGATGCCATAGATGCTTCGCTCGTGAGATGGTTGAATCAGGGTCGCTGGCCTATCGAAGACGACGTAGTGGCCGCTTGAGTAAGCACTCTGCTGTAACTTTATGATTACATTACTGGATAGAACCCCACCACAAACGTATAGTAGCTAATTGCGATTTCTTTATTGCTGATCACGGGGGAAAATTATATAAACGGCCACATCAGATTCCGCCGTGAGAGGTGACATTGCAATGAAGCTACGCAGAGTCTTAGCCTGCTGTCTCGTTTCAGCCACCTGGCTCATGACGTTTATTGAAGTTCAGGTCTGGGCTCAAGAACCGTTTCGGCTGACTCCCTCCGCACGTTTTCTTCTAGGAATGGACACGGGTTATCTTTGGATGTCCGGAGAGATGCTTGTTCCAGCAGGTGGGATGCCAGACTCAGGCTCAAAAGTAGATATGTCCTCTCTGGGACTGGAACAAGGTGAATCCGTCTCAATATTCCTCCAGGGGGCGATCCTGGAAAGACATCTGATAAACCTAGACTACCTGATGGCTTCCCCTACCGGGCTCAGGAGAACACCGAGTTCCTTTCGGTTCCAAAACAGAGCTTATGCAGTCGACACTCCTCTGGAAACCAGGCTTGATCTGAACTGGTTAAGGGTTTCCTATGGATATAAAATATTGGATGTTTCATCATTTTGGGTTGCGCCTCGTATCGGGGTCCACCATATCCTATTTAGAGCTACCATCAATGGCGAGACCATGGACAGAGTTTCGATTTCAAACACGAGAAAGCTCGACGGCATATATCCTGTTTTGGGATTCGAGGCCCGCTACTTGTTTCCTTACGGAGTGGACTTAAATCTGGAAATGGAGGGCGTTCACCTTATCACAAGGGGATTTCTCGCCATGGCACGACTTGGCGCTTACTGGGAGATGCATCCAGACATAGTTATCACGCTAGGCGCTTCGACCCGCTTCGTAAATTGTGTTGAGGATAACCAGATTCTAAACAATGAGTGGTCATTGAATCTTGCAGGCCTATCTGCTGGCTTATTATTTGGGTTTTGATGGACGCTCGGTTGAATTTTGTTAAGCTAAATTCCGTCTAACGACAATCACCGATTCACGAATCGCATAGTCCTCACTTCAATCCTGTGAGACGCTTCCTGCTTGAACTCTTTTCACCAGAGGTTGGGATACAGGTCCTAGATAGGTCTCTTGAGGACTACGATCAACGTGAAAGGCATATAATCTTTCCATCCTCTTCAATAACGCCTGATGAGAATTCAACACCTCCGGAAAACATATGGAATTATACGTAATGTCCAATGATGTGTATTGTCTCTTTTCTACGTCAATAAAACGTTCTTCTTTATTGTAATTCGGATCATATACCTTAAGCAAATTCTGGTGGGGTAACCACTCATAGGCGAGTACAGCGTGAAGGACTGCTCCAAGTGTCCCTTTGTTCATGAGCAGTACTATCCGGGGCTCACCGGAAACAAGTCCAACAACGAGCCGCTTGAAAGATTCAGCGGGGTCGCCATGATGTCTATTGCAATAATCCGCTTGAATCTTGATCAGGTTTTTGCTGTAGAACTCTTGAAGTTCTCGTGCAATCCGTTGCTGGGCCTGGCCGGCAATTACTTTTCTGAGAGGAGGCCTACCTTCGCGTGCAAGATAATACCAGCGTGAAAAGGCAACCATGGCAAAACAATAGCCGGGAGAATTGGATATGGAAAATGCATCTTCGTTGACGTTGAAAGAGGCCTGAACGCCACTCTTTGTACCAAATATCAATATAAATATCACAACAAACATTACGGCTGTGCACCTGACCAGCCTCATGCACATCGAGCTTGTCATAAAATCATACTCCGTCAATAATACAGCTATTTAATCTTATTATATCAGAAATAAGACTAAATGACAAGCTTATCGTACACCAGCGTAAGTACCTTATTTTAAATGTTTAATTTCATTTCTCCGCCAGATTCTGAGCTTTACCGAGCAGACGTGTTTTGATCTCGAAGTCAGGTCTTGCCGTTCGTAGCAAAGCTAGGCATACCGGCTGACATCCAATTGTACTGTTAGAGGAAAAATGGTATGATTTGCGCCATCAAGCGATCAAGGTTTGTGCATCGCTTTTCCAAGTGCTTTAGCTGTCTCATATACAGCTTTCGTGACTCCTTTTCGAACTGCGCTCCGGAACCAAGCTGCGGCTTCCGACTCTTGGAAATGTGCCAATTCATCAAGGTCTTTGTCACTCAAAGTCTGGAAGGTGTGAGCAAATGCAAGCATAGCAATTTCTTCCGTACGATTTTCGGCTATCGATGCAGTATTCTCTATGGCTTTCAGGGTTATCCTCATCCTTTCTGCTCGATTGTCAGTTTCATCTGAAAATCCATCGATCAATCCACGGATAAAGCTTCGCAATGACTTTGCGTTGTCTTCAGTCACCCCTTCGGCATGAATGATCCTCTTCAGAACCATCATGCGTCGATCATCAAGAGCTGCAAAGGTTTTTCGCCCCTCGCGGATATTTCTCAGCAGAGAGGGCTCAAGCGCGGTACTCTGCAGGCGGCCAACCTTATTCCCAAGCTTTGAATTGTAAAAATCGAGAACTTTTTTGAGTAAATCTCCCTTACAATCATCCTTCAGAGAGGTCTGAACCATGTTCAAAAGGGTATCTTCGTCCATCACCTGTTTCAAGAATTTGGCGGCCTTATTCCTTGTGTTCAGATCAGGAAATGCGTCAGCGGGAATCGACGAGAGCAGCATCCGGTCAAGCATTTTGATTTGTCCGCTGAGACCGGACAGCTTCAAGGCTCGCTCAATTAAAACATCTGAGTCTTCACCTTGGGCGTAAGGTACAGCCAGCAAAGTAACAGCAACAAGAATCGCTGCACTGGCGCACACACCAGGACGAAAAATCTCCACGGACTCTCCTTGTAGATAGAGAACCGGACCGTTCTCTCAAGGACTTTTCTAAATTGGGCTTATTCCCCTCTCCGAAAATGGCAAGAAGTCAAAGGGAGGTAATTTCAATCAACAATTGTTCCTGACATGAACGATTAGTGTTTAATGGGCACAGTTCCCTAGTCTTGTTTTGTGGTTTACAGGTCGTGGAACTCTTGAGGTATTTCAAGTAATTGTCCATCGGGTGCTACTGCCACAAGCGTGATAGTGGCTGTTATCAGGTAGTCCCGAGGCTCTCCTTTTTTAATCACGATTTGTTTTACCACTATCCTGAACCGGGTTGTGTTCTCGATCCATGTTCGCACAACAAGAGAGTCCCCCAACCGGGCCGGCGCGTGAAAAGCCATCTCTATCTTATGGACCATAAATAGGAAGCCCCTTTCATGGTATCCGACGACGCTGGATAGCCGGTCTTCGACGTATTCTGTTCGAGCCCTTTCCAGATATTTCAAATAGTTGGCGTGATAAACCACCCCCATGCAGTCAGTATCTTCATAATAGACTTTGCATTCGAATTGGCGTTCTATAGGGCGCGATTTCTTGTCCCGAGTCTGGTTACTTTCCACCATTCCTCACATCCTTGTATTGCATTGCAATGATTGAATAGAGATTTCTCAGTGACATAAATACCGATGCCATATCTCCTGGGACCACAAATTCATCTCAACTTACCCGTATCTTATCACACTATTCCGTTGCTCGGAATAATGTCGGGCGGCAAACAGATCTCTGGTGTTCAAGTCCGATATGAAACCGAAAATCATGCGACACTTCAGCGTAAATTCTGATATATTAAGATTCTGAAAGAAGCGCTTAGTCCTATTTATTAATCGATAAGGCAGGAAAGCCGTGAAACCTGGCATGATTGTACTTAAGACCCGCCGTGAAATCGAAACTATGAGAGTTGTTAACCTGATTGTAGCTGAAATTCTGGATCGTTTAGGAGAAGCGGTCCGCCCTGGAACCACCACCGGCGAATTAGATAAATTAGCTGACAAAATGATTTTTCGGGCTGGGGCTAAAGCTGCGTTCAAGGGTTATCGCATGAGAAACCAGAAGCCTTACCCTGCAGCCATATGCTCATCGGTTAACGATGAGATAGTTCATGGCATTCCCGGCCCCCGCATTTTAAAAGAAGGGGATATCGTCGGAGTGGATGTGGGTGTCATTTACAAAGGTTTTGTTGGAGATGCCGCTCGTACCTATCCAGTGGGAGAGGTATCGGATCAGGCAAAGAAACTTCTAAAAATTACTCGAGAATCTCTTTACAAAGGGATTGAACAAGCGGTTACAGGGAACCGCCTACAGGATATTTCGGCCGCTGTTCAAGGACACGTGGAAACTAATGGATTTGCGGTAGTACGAGACTTTGTCGGCCACGGTATCGGGAGGAAAATGCATGAACTTCCACAGATCCCCAATTATACGGGAGTGGGCTGGAATCCTCGCCTCGAGGTAGGCATGACCCTTGCCCTGGAACCCATGGTAAATGAAGGGACGTGGCGTGTGAAGCTTTTGGACGACGAATGGACCGCTGTTACTGCCGATGGGAAGCTTTCCGCTCATTTTGAGCACTCCGTTGCAATAACCGATAATGGGCCGTTTGTTCTTTCCGAACCCTGATCATTCATGATTTCTTCAACAAACATTGACCGTATACAGTCTGGACTGTTCGTCATACATTGGTAATAGGATGATAATGATCAATCCGAGGAAAATATTTGATGGGAAAAGAGTCACCGTTATGGGATTGGGCCTATTGGGCCGAGGCCTGGGAGATACACTGTTCCTGGTACGTTGTGGTGCTCGAGTAACGGTAACCGACTTGAAGACGCCGGAACAGCTCGCCCCTTCCTTGAAGAAGCTTGAAGGACTCCCTGTAAAACTCCGCTTGGGAGGCCATGATCCTGGCGATTTTCTGAATGCCGACATGATCATTCGCAATGCAGATGTGCCGCGATCTTCCCCTTTTTTGAAGATGGCAGCCGACCGTGGAGTTCCTGTAGAAATGGATGAAAGCCTATTTTGCAAGAATTTTTCAGGTCATGTAATAGGTATTACGGGTACCCGTGGGAAAACCACTACTACCACCCTGATCCACAAGATCCTTGCGGCCGACCGACCGAGAGTGCATCTTTCCGGTAACATAATTGGCCACGCCACCCTCCCTCTCCTTGAGACAGTTGAACAAGAAGATACCGTGGTTCTGGAACTGTCGAGCTGGCAACTCCAAGGGTTTCACGATTCAAAGATTTCCCCTAAGGCTTCGGTGTTCACCAATGTGTATCCGGACCACTTGAATCGCTACACCGGTATGGATGATTATATACAAGATAAAAAGGCGATCTTTCTCTACCAACGTGAAAAGGACTTTTGCGTATTCAACGGAGACCAGCCCGAAAGTAAAACCCTGTTCTTGGAGGCTCCTGCTGAAAGATACGAGTTCCACTTCAAGGACGTCCCGCAGGACTGGGATTCAAGGCTCCCCGGAAAACACAACCTGGAGAAT
>CAIXMD010000344.1 GCA_903920415.1 uncultured Desulfomonile sp. | reverse complement strand
CGGATATGTTACCTCCCAGTTCCATTGCTCTTCAATCAGCAGCCCCCGAAACAGTTCCCGATTTCCCTCAAAAATATCTTTCAGCGTGTCGAGAAACAAGCTCTTCCCGAATCGTCGGGGACGCGACAGAAAGACATATTGAAAGCTGTCAATCAGGCTGCGGGCAATCTCCGTTTTGTCGATGTAGAGATAATTACCTTCGATGATTTTACTGAAGGTCTGTATTCCTACTGGCAGCTTTTTCATGGTCAGACTCATTAAATACGTTATCCTTGCGTCCGGTTCGGAATTGATTTTGTATGTCTACGGAGATGTCTCGGCATCTCCTCCGAAGTACCCTCCGCCCTGCAAACAAGGATGGGGCCTATCCTGCTTGAAAAATATCGCTATGATCTCCTATTTCCAAATCGTTACATTCACCATTACAAACAATCGTGTTTCAGGATGATCCCTTCACTGGCAAATCACCCTGCCCGAAAACTCCTCCCCTCGGCGGTCAGCCAGCAACGCTTGGCACAACGTGCTTACCGGCTTTATGAGCGAAAAGCCTCACCTGAGAGACTTTGGCAGTTTGTCAACCGTTGGCACCGCAGGCTGCACGGCGGTTTGGACGGTATGGTATTCGCCAAAGGCGGCATCACCAAATGCTGGGTCTATGTTCTGAAGCATCTGCACATCTCCGGGGCTACGGTTCAAACCTGATGCCGAAGCGGTTCATGACCACTTCGGTAGAGCAAAGGTAACCTGGCAATAACGAGCCCCACGACCGGGGTTGACCGAAGGTCTGGACTCTTATTTCGGGTTTTTACTTTAACTCCAACCCGACTTATACGGGCAGTCTTTAAAAATCCCCCCCCCCGCCGCCACGTCCAACTCGTCGTCACTTAACTGCTCCGATACCTGCTTGATCTCTGCTTCTGTGCAATCAAATCCCTCACTGCTGACAAGCGAGACCCGCCCATTGCTTGGCTCACACCTGACATCTTGAAGATGCCTTTTCCGTATCGCTCACGACCATAGCTTTTGACCACAGCCGCATACGGTGGTTTGCACCCTGCTCCTGCAAGCCGAATGCGAGGGGCCAGAGCCCTCATCACTTGTACTGCTTATCTACGACACACTAAATAGAGGTGTGCCCATAATTGTTCTTTCGGTTCAAACTACCTTATAACGAGTAAGAGCAAAAGAGAAATAGAGAATGCTTGATAACATAATGACGTAGAGCAAGCCATCTGAGCCAAAAGCATCTATGGAATACCCGATCAAAAGAACTCCGATCGTTCCGCCTCCTGCCTCCATAATCGAATAACCAGCATTGGCTGAAACTAATTCATCAGCCTCAAATTTATCACCGATCAGGGCTAAGGATGTTGAGTATAGAGCTCCGATGACACCGCCCCATATAAAAAGTAACATATAAGCATGATAATTTACATAAATCGCAACTGGCAAATAAACTGCACAAATCATACTAAGAAATGAAGCTATCACAATAATATAGCGACGATCAATAAAATCTGAAACCCAGGCTATTGGTGTTGAAAGCAACAGAGAGCCTGACATAAAGAAACTGAGCAGGAGCGATGAATCACTTAAAGACAAAGAGTTATTAATGCCATAAATCGTTATGAAATCACAAATCCCAAAAAAAGATACTCCTGACATGGTCATGGCCAACATTGGACCTTTCACTTGCATGATAGTTTTTATGATATCAGGTTTCCCATTAAATTTAAAGGAGGGAACAAGAAACAATCCCATCAGAATCGGAAAGAGGGCAAACAAACTAAAAGCGGCTGACAATGCAAAAATAAAAGTATTGTTTGGTAAAAAATAAT
>CAIXMD010000343.1 GCA_903920415.1 uncultured Desulfomonile sp. | reverse complement strand
TCAAAACTGACCGATTAATAGCCACCGGCGAGCGAGCTGATAATGCAGTAAACTTCAGTTTGGGTCAAGGGGAAACACCTTAACCCATGTGCAAATCAATGGCGAGGCCGCATGTGTTGCCTCTCGCCTAACGACGAGTGAAACTGTTAAAAATCGTTTACCGGTTCGTTTAACACCTATTTTCATTACTACCACCCCATTTCATTCTCTGGGCAGGCCGGCTCCTTTGGGACACCCTCTGAGGTGCCATATCCACAACGCAGCTCTCACTCGAAATATGTCCTCGAGTTTCTTGGACTTTCCTACTGTTATGACATGAGCCGCCCCAAGGAATAGTATGTTTAAAGTTAGGTTGGCGGTCAGAACGCATTTTAGGAAAAAGGTGGATAACAATCCGTAATGTTTGCTGAAGAATGTATACCGTGAACGGTAAAATTCTACGCGAGCCCCAATCCGATAGGCTTTTGCAGTTTCACCCTGGAGATGAATTGCCTTGGCCTGCGGATGGTGCATGACTAGCCACCCCGAACTACGCATTCTCAACGCAAGGTCTGTTTCCTCAAGAAAGAAGAAAAAATCCTCGTCAAAGCCTCCCATCTGCACGAGTGCTTCTCTTCGTATCATCATAACTGCACCTATCAGGGCCTCTACCTGCTGCGGTACGGAAAGGTGTATCGCTTTGCCGGGAAAACGCCGGGGGAATAATTTTTTAAGAAGACTGCGGTTAAGCGTCTCCGTGGCGAGAGTTGGAACGGCCTCGTACGATGTCTGCAAACTGCCGTCAGCATTCACCAGTTGTGGTCCTGCCATGCCCAAATGGGGCGTTGTGGTCATGAGATTCAAAAGATTTCCGGCACAGTCTCTGTCTAGAAGCGCGTCGGTATTGACCAGAAGAAGAAACTCTCCGGTCGTGCCGGCAAGTGCAATGTTGTTTGCTCTTGCAAAGCCGAGATTTGATCCAGCTTCTCTTACCATCGCGTTCGGAAACTTTTCTCTGACACGATCTGCTGAGGCATCTGTGGAACCGTTGTCTATCACAACTACTTCAGGCAGTTGGGCCAAGGCCGAACGGAAAATGTGATCCAGGCACTGTATCAGAAGGTCAGCGGTGTTTCTGTTGACCACAATGACGGATAAGAGGGTCTTGGAAGTCAGGGGCGTAGTTAAATTATTGTTATTGAAGGAATGTTGCACCGGCAATTCTCTCGTTAAACTCTACCCACCGATCATATTCATCCCGTCCTTCATCAAGCCCCGTCCGCAGATACTGCCAATAGGCTTTGCAAGCACTGCACCGGTTATGATTTGGGCCAATTCGTCTCTAGACGCGCTCCTTCTCAGGGCAGACTTGATGTCTATTTCCATAGGCCCTAAAAGGCAAGGGCGAAGCGTGCCTCGTGCGGTAAGTCTAAGGCGGTTGCAGGTACCACAAAAGTGGCCGGTGACAGGATCTATTACCCCGATGCGACCCAATGCTCCATTCAAACGAAACATTGTAGCCGGGCCGTCCAGGGGTTCACTATCAACTGGTTGGAGTTTTCCGACTTTAAGCTGAATAATCTCTACGGCCTTTTGCGCACTAAATGAGTCTGGAGGATTCGGTACTATTTCTGAACCAAAGGGCATGCGTTCTATGAACCTGACGTCGATCGTTTTTTCGAATGTAAGTCGGGCAAAATGGGGGACGTCCTGTTCGTTGATCCCGTCGAGGAGCACCACGTTGACTTTCACAGGATTGAAGCCGACCTCTATTGCGCTGTTGATTCCTTCAAGCACATCTGCCAGGTTATCTCGGCCGGTAATGACCTTGAAGGTATCTCTACGTAAGGAATCCAAGCTTACATTTATTCGTGATAAACCTGAGGCTTTGAGATCCTTTGCCATTGCAGCCAGAAGTACGCCATTGGTAGTAAGTCCTACGTCCTCGATGCCTTCCACGTTTATGAGTTCACGAATAAACCCCAGTACTCCACGGCGTACCAAGGGTTCGCCGCCGGTGATCCTAATTTTCTTGATTCCCAGGTCACGGGCAACGCGAATGACCCTCAGGATCTCTTCGTACCTAAGGATGTCTTCATGAGAAACGAGCTGTAATCCTTCGGGTGGCCTGCAGTAGACGCATCTCAGGTTGCACAAGTCCGTAATAGATACTCGCAAATAATCGACGATACGTTGGTGATGATCTACAAGTAACCGTTTCAAAAGCCTACCTTATCGATCAGAATTTCGCGCCGGGGATGATTCAAGACAAGCTCGTCGTACCTCGTAGAAATTATCGAGTGGCTGGAATCTTATGTCAATCCAGCGGTGGGTTTCCGCAGTTGCATTAAAGTTTGGCAATCAAATTCACGATTGAAGCTGGATCCTTTGCAAAAAGTCTTATTAAAGGCACCTTTCCAATTGCACCGCGATCGAAGATCGCATCCGGAACCTTACCCAACTCTTCCATGACATCCTGAACCCCCCAAGCGAGGGTGCTCCCTTCCTCTTGTTCAAGATCGGGAGGGGTACGGGCACGGTCGAATTCGGCCACGGTATAACCCAGAGATTTGATTCTTTCCACCAAGGTGTTCGAATAAAAGATGGTCATTGCAGCGCGCCTCTCCGGATCGTATTCCATAGCCGCCAGCAAAAGATGATGAATTTGTCGTGAAGCACCGAACCGTGGACTGGCAAGGATATCAACTGTGTTGACCATGCGTATGATGCGGCCGGGGAATGACGCAACGTCATTGACAGACTCTGCAAAGGGAATTGCGTAAGCAAGATTTGACTGCACCTCAGGTATCAGATGTCCGATATTCAAGCGTTTCAGTCTGTCTAATGCCTTGTCAAGTTCCTCGATTACGTTGGTCCTAGCCATTTCACGAGTTATAGAAGCAAAATGATTAATTGGGCCAATCCCTTTTCCAATGCCGAATGAGAATCGCAAGGCTCTGTAGAGATACCTCTTCCCTTGGTCGATAGAGTCCATGAGCGGCAATCCACGAGCCAAGAGAGTTGCAACCGCAGAGGCCAACGTACAACCAGTTCCGTGTGTATGGAGGGTCACGACACGTTGAGTGGAAAACTCATAATGTTGTGTCCCATCGTGCAAGACATCAACCGGGGCTTCCAACAAATGCCCTCCCTTAACGAGAACGTACTGAGGGCCCATCTTTTGTAGCCTCTTGGCAGCCTTTATCGCATCGTTAAGATTCGAAATCGTTTTCCCGGTCAGTATCTCCGCTTCGGGGATATTCGGCATTAAGAGATAGGAAAGGGGAAACAATTTCTTTACGAGGGCTCTTCTCCCGTCATCGTCCAGAAGGACAAAGCCCTTTTTCGAGTTCATGACAGGATCCACAACCACCTTTTTCACGCCGTAGCGGGAAATCTTTTCGGCCACCACCTTTACGATTTCCGCGTTGGCCAACATTCCTGTCTTTACACAATCGACACCTATATCGCTGAGAACCGATTCCAGTTGAAGCCCCACAGACTTGGAGTCCATCACTACTGCGTTCTGTACGCCTAACGTGTTTTGGGCGGTAACCGCAGTAATGACACTCATGCCGTATCCACCAAGCGACAGAATGGTTTTCAAATCTGCCTGGATACCAGCACCACCACTTGAATCCGAACCGGCAATTGTAAGGACTTTGTGAAGCATAGGGACCGCCCGATCATCTATCGTGCTCATATCACTATTACCATACCTTATCAGGCTACAGAAGCGGTTTGTGAAGGTAGTGGCGATTTGGCCTCTTGATGCAAGCAAAGAGATACTGTGGCATCCAAGGATGGGACACGGTATCGGTATAAGCCAAGGTATGTTGACAAAACGGCTCCGAGTAGCTAATTATATGTACAGTGATCAAGAATTTTCCCCAAGGGAAAGGAGGTCGCAGTGAAAAGATATCGTATGCCTCGAGTGGCCCATTGTAGTGAAGGCTGCCAAAGTCAGTCCTGAGCAGGACTCAAAAAGGCTCATTAATTAACTGCCCGAGCCGGCTTTTGCTGGGTAACGGCAATTTTGCCGGCTCGGGTTTTGTTAATAAAAAAAGCTTCTTACTTAAAACAGGCATTTTTTGCTTCGTGAACTGTTGCAACCTATACTATTGAACCTTTTTCGGGGAACATAGCTTGACAAAGTTTCCGGTGGTCTCCCGGAGCGAAGTCAAATCTTGCCGTTCGTAATTGTTTAAACTCCCCCCTTGAATTTTCTTCCAATCAGGCGAATTGAGTATTTCTGTGAGACGCGACTATCTTGATCTGCAGAGGGAGCGCATTGAACGAGAGTCTTATAAAAAAGCTGAAACCGGCTCCTATAATGGTTGCCGGAGATGTGATGGTGGATGAATATATTTTGGGTGATGTGGAGCGCATATCGCCGGAGTCGCCGGTGCCGGTACTGGTGGCACGGGATAGGCTGCGTCGGCTTGGAGGAGCCGGCAATGTGGTTCGAAACCTGGTCACGATGGGAGCGAGAGTCGCATTATTCGCAACGGTAGGCACTGATAATGCCGGGCGTTGGTTCAAACTGCATTGTGAGGAAATGGCTGTCGATGCGTTCTGGCTGAAAGATGACAGTTCCCGGCCAACAACAATGAAGACACGCGTAGTAGCCAGGAATCAACAGATTGTTCGTATCGACGAAGAGCATGTTACGCCTCTTAGTCCGGAAATAGAAAAGGCGGTGTCCGAGGACATAAAATCAGTGATGCCTCAGGTTAAGGCGGTGGTCGTTTCCGATTACGGCAAAGGTTTTCTCACTCCTGCCTTGCTTAAGACCCTGTTATCTTCTGCAAAGGCAAACGGCGTACCGGTGTTGGTGGACCCCAAGGGTATGGATTACAACCGATACAGGGGCGCCAATTATATAACGCCAAACGTTAGAGAGGCTTCGTTGGCCTCGGGTATAGAGATTCGCAACAGGGAGAGTCTTGTTCAGGCAGGAAAAATCCTGGTGGATCAGGTGAAAGTGGAAGGGGTGATTATTACACGTGGTAAGGATGGTATTACCCTGGTGACGCAAACGAAGGCTCAGGATTTTCCGGTTAAGCCTGTAGAGATTGTCGATGTTACTGGAGCGGGTGATACAGTCATCTCCGCCCTGGCATTGTCGGTGGCCAGCGGCCTTTCCGTAGAAAACTCAATCGTGCTCGCCAATCTGGCCGCTTCCCTCGTAGTAGCTCGCTTCGGCGCTGCATCCGTGAGTCTCGATGAGATGATTGATAGCCTGAAGGATCAGATTTACCCCAATAAAACGCCTCTTCCCGAAGAAATAGAATTGGTGCTTCGTAAACACAGGATGCAGGGGCACCGGATTGTTTTTACAAACGGGTGTTTCGACCTGTTTCACGCTGGACATCTGGCCACACTCCGCAGGGCCGCTGATTTGGGAGATGTCCTCGTCGTTGGTGTTAACTCCGATAAATCGGTAGCCGTACTAAAAGGTGAAGGAAGACCCATTGTTCCCCAAAACGGAAGGGTGGAAATGCTTTCCGCTCTGAGTTTCGTGGATTATGTGGTCGTGTTCGATGAGTCTACCCCGCTGGACCTTATCAAGAAGGTGAGACCTGACGTACTAGTGAAAGGCGAAGATTGGAAGGACAAGAAAGTGGTCGGAGAGGAAGTTGTTATTGCAAGAGGAGGCAAGGTTGAATTTGTTAAGCATGTCAAAGGACTTTCGACTACAGACTTGATAAACAGAATCCGTGGTGAAGTCTGAGACCGATTCTACTTTGATCCGGTAACCTTTTCAGGGACTCCCGTAGCCTGCTAACGTTTCTTCACATGCGTCCGAATATATTCCGCGATGTCGTCAGTGCGAGTACCTGGGCCGAATATTTCCTCTATCCCGCTTTCCTTGAGTGCAGGGATGTCTTCTTCGGGGACAATGCCTCCTCCAAGGATCAAGACGTCATGCACTCCGTTTTCTTTGAAAACCTGTGCAACCCTAGGAAAAAGGTAGTCATGTGCGCCCGAGAGAGAACTCAGGCACACCACGTCGGCATCTTCCTGGAGAGATGTTTGAAAGATCGTCTCAGGGGTTTGCCGCAATCCGGTATAAATTACTTCCATGCCGGCGTCCCTCAAAGCACGGGCCACCACTTTGGCTCCCCGGTCATGGCCGTCGAGGCCGGGTTTCGCCACAATCACCCTGATGCGCTTATTCATGTTTTTATCCTTTCAAGAATTCAGGTTGCTGAAGAAAAGTCCTTGACGAGTCGACTACAGGGGGATGTTCCCGTGCCTACGCACGGGCTTCTCCTCCAACTTGTTTTCCAATTGGGCGAAAGCGCGGATGAGTACTGCTCTAGTGTCACGAGGGTATATTACCTGATCCACAAAACCCAACTGGGCCGCCCGGTATGGGCTGGCAAACTTTTCCACATAGTCCTCGATCAATTCGCTTCGCTTGGCCGTAGGGTCTTGCGCTGCGCTGATCTCTTTTCGGAACAATATCTGGATGGCCCCTTCGGGACCCATTACAGCGATTTCCGCCGAGGGATAGGCGAGATTGATGTCAGCTCTCAAATGCTTGCTGGACATAACAACGTATGCTCCACCATAAGCTTTGCGAGTAATAAGAGTGACCTTTGGGACCGTCGCCTCTGCGTAGGCGTAGAGAATCTTAGCCCCGTGCTTGATTATACCACCGTGCTCCTGCTGGGTCCCCGGGAGATAACCCGGAACATCGAGAAGAGTCAACAGGGGAATGTTAAAGGCATCGCAAAAACGAACAAATCTTGCACACTTAACTGACGCTTCCGTGTCCAGGCATCCTGCCATCCAGTTTGGTTGGTTGGCTACAACGCCTATGGTTTTGCCGTTGAGTCGGCCGAACCCTGTGATCAAGTTGCGGGCATAGTGCGCGTGCGCCTCCAAGAAGTACCCTTTGTCCATGGTCGGCACAATCAATTTCTTGATGTCGTAGGGTTTTCGAGAATTTTCTGGGATCAGTGAATCCAGTTCCGGAACAAGCCTGTCAAGTGGGTCGTCACAAGGGACCACCGGGGGTTTGACCCGGTTGCTATCTGGGAGAAATGAGAGGAGATCTCTCACTTTTTCCAAAGTCATCTTCTCTGTGGGAAAATGGAAATGGCAAACTCCTGAAACTCTTCCGTGGACCTTTGCACCACCCAGGCTTTCGGGATCGATTTCTTCGCTTGTCACCTGCTTTATCACCTGGGGGCCCGTAATGAACATATAGCTTGTTTTTTCGGCCATGAAGATGAAGTCCGTAACTGCCGGGGAGTAAACAGCGCCGCCCGCACAAGGCCCAAGGACCACAGAGATCTGGGGGATCACTCCGGAAGCTCGAACGTTGCGATAGAAAACCTCACCATAGCCTCCGAGGCTTTCTACCCCTTCCTGGATGCGAGCACCACCGGAATCGTTGATGCCGATGAGAGGAAAACCGTTGCGGTAGGCCAGATCCATAACTTTACAAATTTTTTGGGCATGGGTGAAGGAAAGGCTTCCTCCGAATACGGTAAAATCCTGTGCGAATACGTAAACCCCTCGCCCGTTAATCCGGCCGAATCCCGTCACCACTCCCTCGCCGGGTATTTGACTGTCAGCCATCCCGAAATCCGTGCATCGGTGCGAGACAAACTTGTCGAATTCCTCAAAGGAACCGTCGTCAAGAAGTTCCAGGACACGTTCCCTGGCGGTCATCTTTCCGGACTGATGCTGTTTGGCGATCTTGTCCGGACCGCCTGCTTGGTCGGACTCGTCGAGCCTCTTTCTCAATTCCTCGAACTTCTCTTTCATAACGACCATGGACCTCTCCCCTATTTGCAGAATTTATTAGCGCAACTGAAATACGGTTCCACCAAGAGTATCTATTGATGATCGAAGCAGAAAAGGAGATTACCTAACTATTTCTTCTCCACCAGGCCCATGTCGATGGCCAAGACCGGTAGAGCATCACCGTATCAGTTCTTTAACGACCGATCCCACTTGCGTGATGTTTTCAACAACTATTACGCCGGCATTCAGCAGTGCCTGGATCTTGCCCTGGGCAGTGCCTGAGCCCCCTGAAATTATAGCGCCGGCATGACCCATTCTCTTGCCTGGTGGAGCGAGTCGGCCCGCCACATAAGCAGCTACAGGTTTGTTGAATTCACTTTTAATGTACTCTGCAGCCTGCTCCTCAGCGGAACCGCCTATTTCCCCGATGAGCACAACTGCCTGCGTATCGGGATCATCCCTGAACAACTTGAGAGCATCGATAAAACTCATTCCCACGACCGGATCGCCGCCCAGCCCCATACAGGTGCTCTGTCCCACGTTATTCTTGGTAAGCTGGTCAACCACCTCGTAAGTCAAGGTCCCGGATCGGGAAATCACTCCCACAGAGCCCGGCATATGGATGTAAGCGGGCATAATCCCAACTTTGCACCTTTCACCCGGTGAAATGATGCCTGGGGTATTGGGCCCTATGAGCCGACAGCCGGCTTGGCTCACGATAAAAAGAGCTGCGGCGGTATCTAGAGGTGGGATGCCCTCGGTGATGCACACGATAGTTCGAATTCCCGCGTCGACAGCCTCAAGAATCGGATCTTTGGCTTGGGCGGCCGGGATAAATATCAAAGATACGTCTGCACCCGTCTCTTTGGCCGCTTTCCATACCGTGTTGAATACGGGGATCCCGTCAACCGTGTCCCCTTCTTTTCCCGGAGTGACTCCACCGACCATGTTGGTTCCGTAGTCCCGGCAAGCCAGAGAATGGAATGTGCCGTTTCGGCCGGTTATTCCCTGGCAGATGACTCGTGAAGTTCTGTTGACGAGGATTGCCATCTTATTTCTCCATATAAACACGCGTGCCGAGATGTCGGCACATCAGGACATAACTGCTCAAATTTTTGAAATTCAGAAAGCTTTGCCGCCGCAACTCCTCCGCATCTTTACTTCCAGTTGAGAACTCATTTCGTCAGAATGCTCACTTCTTAAAAGGACTTTGCCTTTTCCACAACGAGCCGAGCTGCTTCATCCAGGGAGGGAATCATCTGTATGGGCAACCCCGATTTCTCGAACAGGCTTCGCCCTTCTTCTATGCTTGTTCCCTCTATGCGAGCTACAACCGGCAGAGCCAAGCCGCGCTGTTTGATCGCCTTGATAACTCCTCGGGCTAAAACATCACACCTTAGTATACCCCCGAAGATATTTATGAAAACCACTTTCACCCTCGAATCGTCAAGGAGGATGCTCATTGCATCGGCCACTACATTTTCGCTTGCCCCGCCTCCTACATCGAGAAAATTGGCCGGCGAGCCGCCGTGAAGTGAGATCAAGTCCAACGTCGCCATCGCAAGCCCTGCCCCGTTTACGATACAACCGATATCCCCAATGAGTTTGATATAGCTCAGGCCGTCTTTACGGGCTGAAAGTTCCAAGGGATCTTCCTGGGACCTGTCACGGAGACGTTCCATCTCCGGGTGCCTGAAAAGTGCGTGATCGTCGAGATTTATCTTGGCATCAAGGGCTATCACCCGGTCGCCGGAAATCACCAGGGGATTGATTTCTACCAAGGAGCAATCATAGCTGACAGATCGG
>CAIXMD010000342.1 GCA_903920415.1 uncultured Desulfomonile sp. | reverse complement strand
TTTTCGAAAAAGAGGTCATCCCGTTTGTAGACGAATGGGAAGAGGCGGGAATCGTACCAAAAAGTGTCTGGAAGAAAATGGGAGAACAGGGCTTCCTTTGTATGGATGTGCCGGAAAAGTACGGAGGGCTGGGGGCTGATTTCCTGTATTCCGTGATCCTGTCCGAGGAACTCATCCGTACACGACATGCAGGGCTGGCCGCTCCTTTGCACAGCGATGTAGTCGTTCCCTATATAACAGCTTACGGATCTGAAGAACTGAAACACAAGTACCTACCGGGATGTATTGCTGGGGAGATAATAACCGCAGTGGGGATGACCGAACCGAACACCGGCAGCGACCTTGCGTCAATCCGCACCACTGCCAGGGAGGATGGCGACCACGTCATTATCAATGGGCAAAAGACTTTTATAAGCAATGGGATTGTCTGCGACCTCATCGTACTGGCTGCAAAGGATCCCACCGAGGCCAATCCTCATCAGGCAATAAGCCTCTACCTCGTCGAAGCCGGGACGCCAGGCTTTGAGAAAGGCAGAAAACTCAAGAAAATAGGTTGGCACAGTCAGGATACCGCAGAGCTTTATTTCAATGATTGTCGTATACCCAAATCCAACCGCCTGGGTGAGAAGGGTGCGGGATTCATCATGCTGATGCAAAAACTTCAGCAGGAGCGCCTTATGGTCTGTATCTCCGCAGTCGTTGCAGCCGAGTTCATGCTGGAGATGACCATAAAATACTGTAAGGAACGCACAGTGTTTGGACGCCCGATTTCCAAGTTCCAGAACTCACAGTTTAGGATTGTGGAGATGGCTACGGAGAGCAAACTGGGCCGGACCTTCGTGGATAAACTTGTCGTGGATCACATGGAGGGCAAGAGCATTATTGTAGAAGTTTCCATGGCAAAATATTGGACTACCGAGATGGCCATGCGGGTAGCTGACGGGTGTCTTCAGCTTCATGGCGGCTACGGCTATTGCGAGGAATATCCTATCGCTCGCGCGTGGAGGGATATGCGGGTGATGCAGATTTTTGCAGGCACCAACGAGATCATGAAAGTCATTGCAGCCAAATTCATGGGGCTCTAAAGCCCCGCTCAATGAAAAACGTCAGGGTCTATTGCCATTACGTTCTCATGGAAGGGAAGCACCATATCTATAGGGATTGCCGAATGCGACATTAATTGTGGCATTGGCTATGGGGTGTTGGCGCTTATGGTTGAAGCAGAACAAATAGGTGGTGTCCGCAAGTTTCGAATGGCTCGTACTTTCGCGGGTCACGCTGTTTATTTTACTGCAGCTTATTGGGTGGATGGGCTGATGGTGGACACCGGATGCGCATATACTGTACGAGAACTTGTTAATGCCGTGAACGATCTGAGCATAGACCTAATAATCAACACCCACAGCCACGAAGACCATGTTGCAGGCAATGCGGCCCTGCAGTCTAAATTCAAAGTGAAGGTCTTCGCTCACCCTGCCGCTTTGCCGGTATTATCCTCCCCCAGGGATCACCGTTTAAGACCTTATCAAAGGATAATGTGGGGCAACCCCACACCATCGAATGGGACAGCCATAGGGGAAGTGATCGAGACGAATAACCACAGGTTTGAAATCATACACACCCCAGGGCATAGCCAAGATCACATCTGTTTATTCGAACCTCTCAAGGGCTGGCTCTTTTCCGGTGACGCATACGTGGGCGGACGGGATCGTGCGCTTCGACTGGACTATAATATTTGGCTCATTATCTCGTCGCTCAAAAGGATGGCTTCGTTAAAACCAAAGGTACTTTTTCCAGGAAGCGGAAGCATCAGGAGAGAGCCGCTGGGTGACTTGGTCCTGAAGATCAGTTACCTGGAGGAAATGGGAGAAAAGATCTTCGAACTGGAACAGAAGGGGTGGAGCCGCCGCAGAATCCGCCGGAAACTGTTTGGTATCGAAATGCCGATCGCTTATTATACACTTGGGCACTTTAGCGGAAAGAACTTAGTGAGATCGTATATTGAAGATCGTCCGGGAAGAGAAAATTATCTTCCCAGACCATAAAAATGGAAACTATGCGGAGCGGGCGGTTTGGTTCCGGAGCGAAGGACTTGCCGTCCGTAGGGGATTGCATCATACCGCCTGCCTTACTGGAATAATTGCGAAACGATATTAAGGTTTTATTTTGCCTGAATTCATGAATAATGATAATATAAAAAATTTGGAAATGGAATATCAGTAGCTGGAGTTATGTATTCAGTCATTGTTTTTTATAGTAAAATGTAGGCACACTTGTTGCGGAATGCCTTAAAATAACTGAACCTGTTCGCCCGGACCGCTGAATAATTTGGCAAGAATCGGAGAGGCTGATAAATGGGAATCCTCGATCTTATAGGAAACACCCCCCTGGTAAGAATCAACTACCCGGAGGGAGCTAACGGGGTCCGAATATTGGGTAAACTGGAAGGAAACAATCCAGGGGGTTCAATTAAGGACCGAATAGCATATTTCATGATTCAGAAGGCCGAAGAAATGGGTCTCCTCACCTGGGATAAAATCATCCTGGAACCCACATCCGGCAACACAGGAATAGGGCTCTCAATGGTTGCGGCAACCAAGGGCTACCGTTGTTTGCTTACCCTGCCGGAATGTGTGAGTCTTGAGAGGCGAAATACACTCAAGGCTTTCGGAGCAGAATTGGAGGTTACCCCGGGCTGCGAGGCTACCGATGGAGCTATTCGAAGGGCACACCAGATATTTGAGTCCAATCCGGACAAATATTTCATGCCTAACCAGTTTGAAAATCTTAATAATGTAAATGCCCATTATATGGGTACCGGTGTAGAGATAATCAATCAAACCGGTGGTGAGATAGATGTTTTTGTGGCAGGTATGGGGACTACGGGGACCCTTATGGGAGTATCAAGGCGTTTGAAGGAATATAACCCGGCCATTAAGGTTGTCGGCGTAGAACCGGTCGAGGGTCATACCATCCAAGGGCTAAAGAATATGAAAGAGGCGATAGTTCCCAAAATATACGATCCTAAACGAATCGACATGATTATCCAGGTGAACGATGACAAGGCCTACGACACGTGCCGGTGGCTTGCTCTCACCCAAGGAATTTTTGTAGGCATGAGTTCGGGGGCGGCAGTTTACGGAGCCATCCAGGCTGCCAAAGATATCACTTCCGGAACGGTGGTCTGCATACTTCCGGATCGTGGAGACAGATACTTGAGCACCACTCTGTTTAAATCAATTTGCGCTAAATGCCCGCCTTGAGAGGAAGACTCAAAAGAATTCATAGCATTGGCCGTCCGGGATCCTCGAATGGTCGTAGAGAAAAACTCGGGAGCCATTGTGGTCAGGCAGAGCGAATTTCACGGTGTTTTTCTTGCCGTGATCAAGATAAGGAGAAGCATTGAGAAGCTGAAAAGCAATGAGTCTCCCTTGGGCATATACAGGGCTGGCCTCGACGACATTGCCGTTTACAGTCCACACAGGTCTGGGAATAAAAAAGGAATAGACAGGATAATTTCCGATAACCTCAATAGTTGAAATTACGACACCACCTGAGGTACGGCAGATCTTTGCACTGGTAATTTTCCACCGGCCCGATGTTTGGGTGGAGTCCGCAGCAAGAGAGGCAGAACAAACAAGTAGGGATACCGCGATTAATATTGCCAATGCGGCAAGATATGCGGATCTGGTCATGTCCCAATCCCTGGAGGCCGGCCATTCACCGAAAACAATCACCTGAGGTTTTTTTTCGTAGAATTGACTGGCTTCTTGTAGTTCAACAATACAGCCCCCGTGTTTCCGTGGGCTAGAATCTTGTTTATCGTATATCCGAAATCCTTTGGAAATACAAGAGGAGAAATTTTTCGCCGTTGACGGACAACTGACGGTTATCCGGTGTATGTCGGCCA
>CAIXMD010000341.1 GCA_903920415.1 uncultured Desulfomonile sp. | reverse complement strand
TCCCCCAAGCAGGTCCGCTGACCGTTAACCATTACGGGCAGTTTCCATCAGTGACCATATCGTTTAATACCGCGCCGGGGTACTCTCTTGGGCAAGCCACTGACGCGTTAAGAGGTTTGGCCGGGCACTTGCTGCCCGATTCGATTCAGTTCAAATTCGGAGGTACTGCTGAAGCTTTTGAGGAATCCATCCGAAGCCTTACGATCCTGTTTATTGTGGCGATTGCAATTATTTTCATGATTCTTGCCTGTTTGTACGAGAGTTTCCTGCATCCGCTCACCATCATTGCGGGACTGCCGTCGGCTGCTTTCGGAGGATTGGTGACGTTGTGGGCATTCGGCTTGCAACTGGATTTGTATGGGTTTGTGGGCCTGTTCATGTTGATCGGTATAGTGAAGAAGAATGCCATCATGGTGGTGGACTTTGCCCTGGAGGCAGAAATCGCTGGGAAGTCCCCTCTGGAAGCCGCGATTGAGGGTTCAATCGTTCGTTTTCGACCAATCATGATGACAACCATAGCAGCAATAGCGGGAATGATACCGATTGCCGTCGGTTTCGGTGCGGGTGGGGAATCCCGGCAGCCTCTTGGACTCGCGGTGGTCGGAGGCTTGTTGCTGTCACAAGTTGTCACACTGTACTTGACGCCGGTGGTTTACACGTACCTGGGCGGCATCCAGCAATTGCTGACAAAGCGGGGCATGAAAAATCGAGAAAACCGTGGCATACCTTAAGGATATGATTGATGAGTCACAATTCAGCCGCTTTCGCAACGTTCACCGCTGCCAAATCACGTGCTCTGTTCACGGGAGCGGCATCGGCGGCTGACATGTGGTCGTTTTGGAGCAATTTGGCACGTAATTTCGACTTAATTATGTCACGAAATTCATAATAGTGCTCCGCCATGACACACAGGGAGATGTAATTGGGGAATCTTCGTGGAAACTTTATCAACGCTTTGAAAAACAGGTTCCAGAATTTCCATCGGGAAGAGGAAAGTAATCCTTGTTTGAGTATGGTTATTCCCACTGTATGCAGTTCTCTGGGGTACGGTGGGAAAAAACCTCTCTTCACAGGTGGCCTCTCGATTCGCAAGAAATGCTGGTAACTTCGTTCGAGATAGAATTCAGGTTGATAGAGAATCTCGTACAATCGTATGAACTCTTCCACAATCTGACTGGCAGGACGAGTGGGAACGAAATTGATCATAGCCGTCTGATTGCCGATTTCCTCATCGTAGGCCGTGGAAAGGAGACGACCTTCCTTTTTCAGGCGGTGATACAGGTCTGTTCCCGGACCTACTTGTAGGAGGTTAATGAACATCTCGGGAATCTGGTTTCGCACTGCAAAATCGATCAAACGCTGGTCAGCGCCGGGCTCTTCATTGTCGAAGCCTATTACGAAGCCTGCAACAATGACTAACCCTCCCCGGTTTATGGTAAGGCACACGTCGTCCAGATCTACCGCTGAATTCTGGAATTTCTTTGTGAGCTTGAGACTCTCTTTGTCCGGGGTCTCTATGCCCAGGAATACCTTGTAGAAACCTGCCTTAACCAACAGTTCCAACAATTCGGGCTGCCCGGCGAGATTCACCGATGATTGGAAGCAAAGTTCAAAGGGATGGCCCCGCTCTTCCATCCACGGAATCATTTCCTTGAGAAGTGCTTTTGCTTTCACAGGGTTTCCGATGAAGTTGTCATCGACAAAAAAGATGAACCTTCTCCACCCCATATCGTAGATAATCTGCAACTCCTCGATGACCTGCCGGGAAGACTTCGTCCTCACATGCCGTCCGAACATGAGCGTTATATCGCAAAACTCGCATCGGAATGGACAGCCCCTGGAAAACTGGATGTCAAGTTGAGCGTAAAGATCGAAGTCTAGTAGGTCATATCTGGGTGTAGGAAAATCCTCGAGGTTGGGCCTTTCCGTTGCCTCGATAACAATACCGGAATCTCCTCGTCCGAGAGCCTCCAGAAGAAGCGGGATAGCCAATTCTCCCTCCCCTCTGACGACTATGTCGGCTCCGGCCTCAATAGCGTATTCGGGAAGATGAAACACCCATGGGCCACCCACGACGACAATTTTTCCCCTGCTCTTCCCCTCCTTGATGGCTGCAAGTATTCCTGGAGACTGGACCCCCATTCCGGAGATCATGACAAGATCGCAGTGGTTCCACTCCTGTTCTGAAATTTCACGTACGGTCAATTCCACAAGTCTCAAATCCCAGTCTTTGGGAAGCAAGGCTGCCATAGTAATCAAACCCAGTGGTGGCTCAAGGAGTTTCTTGCCGAGTCTCTTCAAGACGCGATTCATAGACCAGAAGGTCTCGGGATATCCTGGGTTCACTAATAGTGCTCTCATTATTGCCTCATTGTACAAGTCAAATTCAGTCCATTTTATTGTGCCACAAAAATCCAAAAAACGTAACCAAAAGAATGCACAATGGAATGCGGTGACCATCTAGACCCTCGATGGTGCCCCCATAGAGCCTGATAAGGGGAACACTTTTCAATCAACCATTCTTTCCTGTACATGGTATGTTCAAAGTCAACATTACAGGTTCGAAATCGCGTCGGTCGGTTCATGTGGAAGGAGAAATAGAATGACTCTACCGTTTAACAAGACCAAAATCATCTGCACCATCGGCCCGGCTTCGGAGTCGGCAGACGTTATTGAACAATTGATCCGAGCAGGCATGAATGTGGCGCGTCTCAATTTTTCACACGGCGATTTTGCAACTCACCAGAGTGTGGTTGAAAATGTTCGAGTCGCCGGCCGGGCTGTCGGGCGCCGTGTCGCAATCATGGCTGATCTCCCTGGCCCCAAGATGCGCATCGGCCAACTGGCCCAGGAACCAATTGAGTTATATCCCGGCGCACCTTTCACCCTGACAAGCGATGACATAATGGGTGACAGTGCGCGGGTGTCTGTGACTTTCGCCGGCCTGCCGCAGGCCGTTAAGCCTGGCGACACCCTGTTTCTCAATGATGGCCTCATCCAGCTCGAAGTAGTGCAGGTCCAGAACAACGAAGTACATTGCCGGGTCATCGTTGGTGGCCCGCTTTACTCACGTAAAGGCTTAAACCTCCCTGGCATTGACCTTGGCATAAGCGCCTTCACCGCTAACGACCACCGAATCCTGAAATTCGCCCTGGAACTGGGGGTGGACGCGATCAGCCAATCCTTTGTTGAATCTGTAGAAGACATTCACGCAGTCCGTGAAGCTGCCTTTAATCTCGGGCACAATCCGTTCATTATCGCCAAGATTGAACGCCGTGGCGCATTGCATTGCATGGATGGAATCCTGGATGCCGCAGACGGTATCATGATCGCCCGTGGGGACCTTGGTGTGGAAATACCAATCGAAGAGATCGCTCCTGTTCAGAAGCGGCTTATTGCTCAGGCGAACCGGCTCGGCAAACCAGTTATTACAGCAACCCAGATGCTCGAGTCCATGACCCATAACCGCCGCCCCACTCGCGCTGAGTCAACAGACGTAGCTAACGCCATCCTTGACGGAACTGATTGCGTGATGCTTTCCGGGGAGTCAGCAATGGGGGAATATCCGGTGGAAGCCGTAGCAATGCTGGCCAAGATTGCATCAGCCGTTGAGCCTGGTATCTCAGGCTTTTTGTTTCGAGACACTCCGGAATCATGCGGCCAAGTGGGAAGAGTCGATCTGGAAGACTTGATCGCACGGAGCGTAGTGACCACGGTGGGTAGCGTTTCGCCGGCAGCGGTGATCGTTCCTACCCATACCGGTGCTTCGGCCAGAAGCATTAGTCGCTTCAGGCTGCGCGTGTGGATAACGGCAGTCAGCTCACAGGAGTCCACATGCCGACAGCTCCAATTTTCCTATGGAGTCTACCCCGTCTATGAAATTGAACACCCTGAGGACTGGAATTCGTTCGCTCGAGTCTGGCTGCAATCTCATGGGATAGAAGGAAACCTCGTGATCCTGACCGAAGGACCATCGTCAAAGCATCCAGAGATGAACAACCGCATGGAAATCATTGACCTCGCCCGTGCATGAGGCGAAAAGGAAGGGGGTCGTCCCAGAAATGACTGCGAAGATGCCAATTTCTTGTTACAGCCGGACTCGCTCGTGCGGTATACCGAAGCCCCTGGATCAGTTGAACCTAGCATTTCCCTCCCGCCACTACAGCAGCATGAACTCAAAACCTATTTCGACTTTTACAACTGCCGAAGAAGGCACCATGCCTTGACAGAAGAACCCCGGATGAGGTTTACTCGAACACATTGGCCCGGAAGCACGTAACAGCATGAACAAGCTGCTT
>CAIXMD010000340.1 GCA_903920415.1 uncultured Desulfomonile sp. | reverse complement strand
TTTCAGCAAGTAGGCAGCTATACCCAGTTCCACACACTTCGCTGCATGGCCTCTCTCACCAGCAGAAGTGAGCATGACCAGAACCGATTCTCTTAGATCTTGATCGCCTTTGATCTGTCCGGCCAACTGAAATCCATCTATGTCAGGCATCATATAATCGATCAAAACGACTGCGAAGGGAGTGCCTCTCTCATAAGCGCGTTTCATCTCCTCTAAAGCGGCCGCAGCATGATCCACAGAAACAGGTTTCATATGCCATCCCGTCAACATCTGGGCCAGCACTCGTCTGTTTGTTGCATTGTCGTCAACTACCAGCACCGGAACATCCTTCAAACTCGAAAATTCGACGCAAATCGACATACCTGTCGGCTCGGTCTGTACTCCAAGACGAACAGTGAAGCGGAATGTGCTACCTCGGCCAACTTCGCTTTCAACCCAAATTCTCCCACCCATCATTCGGACAAGTTGAGTGGAGACTGCCAGACCAAGCCCCGTCCCACCATATTCTCTTGTTGTAGTCCCGTCGGCCTGTTCAAAAGAGTCGAAGATCTTCTCTTGCTTGTTTAAAGGGATTCCAATACCCGTGTCTGTGACGGAAAACTGCAAAGATATTTCAGAGTCGGTTTCCGATTCCAATCGGGCTCTAACAGATACTTCACCCTTTCCAGTGAACTTGATAGAATTTCCTACCAGGTTCACGAGGATTTGTCGGAGCCGTCCAGGATCTCCCGTCACAGCATCGGGAATTTCCGCAGGGATCTCATAAATTAATTCCAGCCCTTTCTTGTGAGCGATAACGGCAAGAGTGGTCAGGGTGTTTGCTATGCAGTCTCTCAGGCTGAAGTCGATCGGCAGGAGTTCCAATTTACCGGCCTCAATTTTGGAAAAGTCAAGAATGTCGTTTATCAAAGTGAGCAATGACTCGGCCGACATCTTTACAGCCTCCAAGTACTCACGCTGCTCGTCATTCAACTCGGTACCTAATGCAAGATCGGTCATGCCAATGACGCCGTTCATAGGTGTCCGAATCTCGTGACTCATGTTAGCCAGGAATTCACTTTTTGCGAGACTGGCTTTTTCGGCATCTTCTTTGGCCCTGAGGTTGGCCAAAGAGAGTTGTTGAAGCTGCTCATTCAATCTGGTCAGTTCGTCTGTTTGTACCATCAACCGTTCATTGATCCTTTGACGCTCTTGGTGAAGCAGAAGGCTTTCCAGTACCTGACCGGCATGATTAACTAGAACGGATACGGAATCACTGGCATCCTCATCCCCGATCTCTACTCCAAGGACACCGAGTACCCGCCGCCTGCCTTTGAAGGGAAACAGGACCCAATCCCGTAGTCGGTTTGACCCCAATTGCAGTTCGCCCGGATAGTCTCGGTGGGTGACAATTCTTGACGAATCAAGGCATCGCTTTACAGCAATGTTCTCATCCACGGGCAACCTCAATCCCGCGATCTCTTTAGATCCTCCGCTTTGTGATACGCTGATCAATTCATTGGAATCATGGTCTAGGACAAAGGCGGCGGTCTTGCCGACCCCAAACTCGGTGACCAGTGCGTCGACCACTATTTGGCAGAATCGATTCGGATCCTCAACCGCGGCAACGTTCATCCCCACATTATGGATGGCTGACATTTGAGCGTGAGCAGCGAGCAGCATTTGTGTCACATCGGTCAGCTCCTTTTCTTGTTCTTCAACCTTCATATGGAGGCTACAGATGTTGAGTATCAACCCCGCAAACTCCAGGGTAAACTGGTACATGTCCATATCTTCCGCTCTTGCCTGGTCCAATACCAAGAACCCCTGAGTCTGAGATCGGCCCCTTATGGCTAACAGTGTGGGCTGCTGGAATTCTGGAAACAGTGTGCTCATATCGTCGCAAGATTTTGGCCATACCACTGGCTGATCCCGAATGACAAGTCGAATCGGCTCAAAGGAGTCGATGTTCACCACGCGGCGTTTGTCCAGCCCTACCGGTTCACCATTATGGGCCGTTTGCTCGACGCTCTCCGGGCCACTCACCAACCATATGCCATTGGTTTTTCCACCTGTCTGATCCCTCATCTGTTTGGAAAGAAGAACCGCCAGGGACTCACGCTCTACGTGAAGTTGGGGCATGGAGTAGACGAAGCGCTTCAGATACGCTAACTGGTCGCAGAGGCTTGCATAAGGGTCAGCCATTTCTTGATCCTCCGGTCCCCTTTAAAGAGTACACCACCGATTCGATCTCTTGCTGTCAGGACAGAGATGCCAAAATTTGTTCTGATATGTTTTCCAGGGGAGCGACAATTTTGATTCCTTCCTTTTCGATGGCAGCCTTGGGCATTCCGAAGACGACTGACGTAGCCTCATCCTGCGCAATAGTTGTCCCGCCGCGTGCTCTGATCTCTTTCATTCCTTCGGCTCCGTCATTGCCCATGCCTGTTAAAATCACCGCGCACACGCTTGGTCCACAGGCCTCCGCAACAGAACGAAAAAGAATGTCCGCTGATGGGCGATGCATTGTGAGGTCCGGGTACGAACTCAGGATGGCATGAAGCTTCCCGTGGATCCTTTTTACCGTCAAGTGGCTTCCGGTGGGAGCCAGCAACCCAATGCCGGGACGAATCATTTCTGAAGTGGCGCATACCTTTATTTCCAATGGTGAAACACTGTCGAGCCTTTCCGCCAACGCTTTGGTAAAACCATCGCTCATGTGCTGGACCATCACCAAGCCTGCTGGAAGGTCCCGAGGGAGACCGGCCAGTACGACTTGAAGGGCTGCCGGCCCGCCTGTTGAAGC
>CAIXMD010000339.1 GCA_903920415.1 uncultured Desulfomonile sp. | reverse complement strand
TACAATTATCTTGTTCTGAAATTCATTCCTCTGCGCGAGTCTGATCGCGGCAAGAACGGCTGCTCCCGAAGAAATACCGCAGAGAAGGCCTTCGCTCCGAGCCAGAAGCCGGGCATATTCCACGGACTCTTCACTAGCAACCTGCTGGACTTCATCCACCAACTGTAAATCAAGAACATCAGGCAAAAAACCGGCTCCAATTCCCTGAATCTTGTGGGGGCCGGGAATTGGTACCTTCCCCTGGAATGTTTGAGTTATGACGGGACTCTCCTCTGGTTCCACGGCTACTGAATGGATTTTCTTCCCTTTCTTGTTCTTTATGAAACGAGATATCCCCGTTATGGTACCACCTGTACCTACTCCACAAACCAAGGCCTCTATCTTGCCTTGAGTGTCTTGCCATATTTCGGGTCCGGTAGTTTCTTCATGGGCCAGAGGATTGGCTGGATTCTTGAATTGCTGAGGCATGTAGTATTTTTCCGGGTCCCCGGCTACGATATCCCCAGCTTTGTCTACTGCGCCCTTCATGCCTTTGGTCCCATCGGTAAGCACCAGGCTGGCGCCGAACATTTTTAGGACTTTTCGTCTCTCTAGGCTCATGGTTTCAGGCATGGTCAGAGTAAGTCCATATCCTTTCAAAGCGCAAACATAAGCCAGGCCAATACCCGTATTGCCGCTGGTCGGCTCAACAATTTCAACACCTTTCCGAAGCAAACCGTTCTTTTCCGCTTCCTGAATCATGTAGACGCCGATGCGATCCTTGACGGAATATGCTGGATTGCGCCCTTCAACTTTGGCAAGAACAATTGCTTTGGTTCGGCCACAAATTTTGCCGAGTTTTACGAGGGGCGTACGTCCAACTGCCGCTGCGTTATCTTTGAAATACTTGTCCATAGGATATGCCTCGATTATGCTCTTCTCTTTTAGTACTAAATTTTATTACATAACACATAACTACATAACTTTCTCATAATAATGAGCCGCGGTAAAGATCCATGTCTTGTGGCGAAATCCCATTATGAGTAAAATGGCGATTCGCCTCTAGTCCAGCACATACGTTTTGCAGTTCCAGGAAATTCTTCTATGCGTGTTCTCGTTACCGGCGCCACCGGCTTCATAGGCAGTCATATGGCGGAGTTGCTGATCGACAAGGGATGGGAAGTGATCTGCCCCGTCCGCAATCCGGCATCTTTGGGCCACCTGAAACACATTTCCGTAAAGATCGTTTCTATTCATATGCTGGAATCATTCATAGCAGACAGCCCTCATTTTGACTATGTGATCCATCTCGCCGGTGCTACACGTGCGATTGACTACCCAAGCTATCATTCTGTCAATGCAGAATGGACCCGCAGCTTGTTAGAATGGTTCCTCAGAAAAGGTAAGAGGAATTCTCTGAAGAGATTCGTTTTTATCAGTTCCCAGGCCGCTGCGGGTCCATCACTCGATAAGGGAAGCTACATTCTTGAGTCGGATCCTCCCCACCCGGTTTCACTTTACGGCCGCTCAAAGCTTGAGGCTGAAAAAATTGTGCGTACCTTCCGCGATGAGTTACCAATCACCATACTACGTCCCCCAACAGTATTCGGACCCCGGGACAAGGATGTACTCGGCGTCTTCAAATGCGCCCGCTTCCATTTTGTACCCTGTATTGCAGGACCTGACAGGTTAGTAAGCATAATTTACGTGGAAGATCTTGTGGATGGAATCCTGAAGGCGACGCTTTCACCTGTATCACAAGGGGAAACGTACTTCATTGCCAACCCCATCCCTGTTGTATGGAGAGTGTTTGCGCTGCAAGTTGCTGAGGTTCTCGGATTTAAGGCTGCGGCTGTGCCGATTCCTTTGACAATAATGAAGCTTTTTGCCGGTGCAGGAGATCTGATTGGAAACATCCGCAAGTCACCGACTTTTTTCAGGCTGGAAAAATATCATGAAATGAAACAAATTGCATGGGTCTGTTCTGCTGAAAAAGCCCGGGAAGATTTCCAGTGGACAGCCTCGACCTCCATCATTCAGGCAATTGAAAAGACTGCAAAATGGTACAAGGAAAATGGTTGGTTGTAAAAATAGGGGAGATGTCCAACACGAGAGAGTCAGCGCCGAAGCAGAATGTTCCGCCGATGACTTCAATATTTAGGTTTGGCGGAGAGAGAGGGATTCGAACCCCCGGTACCCTCACGGATACAGTTGATTTCGAGTCAACCCCCTTCGGCCTCTCGGGCATCTCTCCGCTCTAGGCTGACTCAATCAGCCCTACTTTTAACGCAACTTTCTGAAAAAGCTCTGAAGCAATTGGGCCGCCTCTTCTTCCATGACCCCTGGGATCACTTCCAATTCATGGTTAATTCTTGGGTCATGTGAAAAATCGAAAAGACTTCCAACTCCTCCCCATCTTTCGTCTCGGGCACCATAGACCAAACGTTGTACCCTGGAATGCATAAGAGCGGCCGAGCACATGATACACGGCTCTAATGTAACATAAACAGTTGCCGAGAGCAATCTCCAATCACCGATGTTTCTAGCGGCTTCTCGGAGTGCGATGATTTCCGCGTGAGCAGTTGGATCTGTCTGGGCCTCAACTTGATTGTACCCCTTTCCGACAATCCTTCCGTTCTGCACCACCACCGCGCCCACAGGAGTATCTCCTTTGTCCGCTGCAATTTGTGCCAATTCCAGGGCTAGCAGCATGAATTGCTTTTCTGATTCGTGTATTCTGCATTTCATGGATGGTGATATTCAAGGATTGCTCCTTGCGCTGCCGAACTCACCTGGGATGCATAACGAGCCAGGTATCCTGATGTTATGGTAATTTTCGGCGCAGACCACGAGGATCGGCGTGCTATGAGTTCGCTTTCTGACAGATTAACGCTTATTGTCTTGCCTGGAATATCTATTATGATCTCGTCCCCCTCTTGGACAAGTGCTATTGTGCCTCCGTGAGCAGCCTCCGGGGAAACATGACCTATGGCAGCTCCCCGTGTTCCGCCACTGAATCTCCCATCCGTCACCAGAGCCACCGATTGGTCTAATCCCATCCCTACGAGGGCTGATGTAGGATTGAGCATTTCTCTCATGCCCGGCCCGCCACATGGCCCCTCGTAACGAATTACCACTATATCGCCCGGCTTTATTTCCCCTTCCAGTATTGATTGTACTGCAGCCTCTTCGGAATCAAAAACGCGGGCACGTCCTTTATTCTTAAGCATTTTCGGCGATACGGCGGATTGTTTGACCACTGCGCCATCCGGGGCCAAATTCCCCTTGATGATTGCTATACCACCTTGACGGCTATAAGGATTTTCAAGGGGTCTGATAATATCTAAATCTAGAACCCCGGCGCGTTCTAGATTTTCTCCTAGTGTCTTCCCTGTTACCGTAAGTACATGCGGATCTACAAGACCATTCCCCGCGAGCACTTTGAGAACAGCTTGAACTCCACCTGCCGAGTCCAAATCCTCCAGGTGATGAGGTCCACCTGGAGATAAAGAACATATGTGTGGAGTAATTGAACTTATTTCATCGAACATTTTCAGATCTATTTCTATCCCGGCCTCACTCGCAATTGCAGGGACATGCAGGACCGTATTGGTAGAGCAGCCGAGAGCCATGTCCACGGCTATTGCGTTTCTAAACGCTTCTAAAGTAGCGATTTTGCGTGGGTGTAAATCATGAGATATGAGATCCATCACCTTCATTCCAGCCATTTTCGCGAGACGAATTCGGGCTGCTGCTACTGCCGGGATTGTCCCATTACCGGGCAACCCCAAACCCAGGGCCTCTGTGAGACAATTCATGGAATTCGCCGTAAACATCCCTGCGCATGAGCCACATCCAGGGCAGGCTTTTTCTTCCAGTTCTGAAAGTTCTGACTCGCTCATTCTTCCGGCCTTCACTCGGCCTACCGCCTCGAATACATCTATGACGTCCACCGTCTTCCCTTGAAACCTGCCGGTCATCATGGGGCCACCGCTTATTACTACGGCAGGGATATTTAGCCTGAGTGAAGCCATGAGCATGCCCGGCACTATTTTGTCGCAGTTCGGTATCAGCACCAACCCGTCGAAAGGATGGGCCATTGCCATTATCTCGACAGAATCGGCTATGAGTTCACGAGATGCGAGTGAATATTTCATCCCTACATGGCCCATGGCCAGGCCGTCACACACTCCAATGGTGCAAAACTCCAATGGAGTGCCCCCGGCGATCCTTATCCCTGCCTTCACCGCTTCTGCAATACGGTTCAGGTGCATGTGTCCGGGGACCAACTCATTAGCTGAATTTGCAACTCCTACGAGTGGTCGCGCCATTTCCTCGGATGTAATCCCCATAGCAGCGAAGAGAGCACGAGACGGTGCCCTGCCAAGGCCGGTTTTCATCAAGTCGCTTCTCAACGGTTCCTCCTCTGATATGAAGCTACACAATCGTTTGATTGAGAATTTTTTTCACTGCCGGGGCATGAATCCTTTGATATATGGGCAACTCGCCCAGCAAAGGCCTGGCGTAGTTCTTGAATTCCACCGTGACGTTGTTGTTCCCGTCAATGAACGAATCCGGCATGGACTTGGTTTCCTTTGCTACATCCGCCAAAGGGGTCAGGTTGTAGCGTACTCCATAGTCTCCCACTCTCTCTATGGTTATGGATCCATCTGCCCTGTGCCAAGCAGCTATTTGGACGGCTCTTTCTCCGACCTCCCTCGCCTCATTGGCGTCAACTTCGCTGACACAACCGAGAAAAGATCTTTGCAGATACCCGAACGTATCCGACCGAACTCTCTTGATCTTCAGCCGATCCTTTACAAGGTTCATCAATGCGTCTCCAAGAGAGGTACTTCCGGAAAGCTGAATATTACCGTGAGAGTCTTTTTCCACCCGGTTGACAAGCGTTGCTGCGACCTGATTTCCATCAACGTCCTGGATTCCTTCAGACACTGCTATGACTGTTCGACCATACAGAGTATAAGCTTTGTCCACACTAGCTAAAAATTCTTCCTGGCTGAATGGTCTTTCCGGCACATAGATCAGATGAGGACCATCATCGTCATATTTTCGAGCAAAGACCGATGCGGCAGTAAGGAAACCTGCATGGCGACCCATTACGACTCCGATGTAAACTCCGGGGAGCGACCGATTGTCCAGGTTCACTCCTGAAAAGGCCTGAGCTACAAACTTGGCTGCCGATCCATATCCTGGACAGTGATCAGTCACTCTGAGATCATTGTCTATTGTTTTCGGGATATGCATAACACGGAGTTCGTAGCTCTCTTCTAAGGCGAACTTATTAACGATTCTGCATGTTTCTGCGGAATCGTTCCCTCCTATGTAAAAAAAGTAATGGATTCCATGGGCTTTGCATACATCAAAAATGCGCCGACAAAATTCGTCGTCAGGTTTTAATCGAGTGCTTCTAATTCCTGCCCCAGGAGTTCGAGCCACGGCTTCAAGATTGTGTCCTGTGGCTTCGGATAGATCTACCAACTGTTCCTCGACCAGGCCTTCC
>CAIXMD010000338.1 GCA_903920415.1 uncultured Desulfomonile sp. | reverse complement strand
TGACCGATCCCAGAAGTAATCAGGCTACTTCTGAGTTTATCTACGTTTTGGTAGGCCGTGCTGGATTCGAACCAGCGACTCTCTGCTTAAAAGGCAGATACTCTACCTCCTGAGTTAACGGCCCTTAATTGGTGATCGTTCCCAAATTGAATGGAAATCATTAGCCGATCGGCTGAATTTTAACGCCCCGCACCATTGACGTCGGCATGCAGTTCATGTCATTTCCCATTTACGGCAATGCCAATTTATGGAATTCAGTCATAGGTGACCATCCTGCAGACTTAACCACAGAATCGGCCTTGCTGTCAAGAGCCAATAAACTGCCATCTCTGACCTTTGTCTGGAAACGTTTTCCTAAGATAAATCAGGATGGTGTTGATTTATCCTGTGAAAAGATATAAAGTGAATTTCCAGGAGAGGCTTTGCAAGCTATGCCGATAGGTCAAGGAGAAAACCGCACGAGCAGACCGGGACTTTACTACCTGATAGTCCTATTGGCAATCTGTTGGCCCCTTGCCACGGCGTGTCAGGAAGTGGAGACGCTAAAGCGAGAGTTGCTAAAAACGGTTCAAACAAAGATTCTCAAGAAGAAAAGCCTGTTCACTCCCAGGGATGGCATGACCATGCGGCCCTGTTCTCTCTATCATACGGCAAACCCTAATTCAGAAGTAATTCGTAAACTCCCTGCAGAAACCCCTGTGCATCTAATTGACAGGGTAGGTGAATACTACCGGGCACGTACTCGCGACGGAAGGGAAGGGTACGTAGAACAGAAAGTTGTTGGGGGAGAGGAGATCATTCTTCGAACCCACGAATTGAGAAAATCAATTGAAGGGATGCCTCCTCAGGCCGAAGGCGTCACTAAAACCAAAGCTAATTTTAGACTGAGCCCGGGACGTGAACAAGAAGTGATTGAAATCCTTCCCCCCGGCAAGAAGCTTGAAGTCTATGAAAGAGTGGTGACCGTACGAAGACATGCTCAGTTTGAAAAGACTGCCACGAGGGGACGCGCGAGTAATGAAAATTCTTCAACTGAGGATTTCTCTCCTGTCGAAGAGACTTCGGATGATGTGAAAAAAGATGTTTGGTATAAAGTGAAAATTGAGGATGGACGAGTCGGCTATATTTATACTCACAATATGAAGCTCACGCCTCCGGAAGACATAGGCCGCGCTGTTCCTTTCATGCGCATGGTGGCTTGGCGGAGTGTCAATGTCACGGATGACCCCGACCACGGTGCGAAGAATAATTATGTTGTAGCATATGCCCCCATTGGAAAAGACGCTGGATGTGATTACACTAGGCTTTACCTTATGAACTGGTCTCCCAGGATCAAGCGACGGTCTATAACCTGGCAATTGCGACTAAGCGGCGTGCTCCCGATCACCAATTACCACTACGAAGGCAAGCCGGGTTTCAGCGTGCGTTATCTCCACCCGTCCAAGAAAGACAAGTTAGTGCTTGCCAGTTTCGCTTTTGTTAAGGGCAACATAACCAAAGTCAGCGAAGAAGAAATTCCCAACACCTCTGAAATCCATTAATTATCGGTCACCCTTCAGAAACATGGTTGCGCATTCGATCATGAAAGCCGACGCGCTTCTAGTCCTCGCCAATTGCTCTGATCACAGGATAGTTGTTGATGGGCACAAATCCGAAGATAGAAGTAAATAGATTTTGAGGAAACACTGCGAGGAGTCTATTATATTGGCTACCAGTGCTGTTGTATGCCATCCTGGTCAAGGAGATCCGTCGACTAATCTTGAGAACTCTGTCCCAGTACACAGCAAACGGCCGATACTGAACGATATCCGGGTTTGATTGGGTAAGTCTTTCTATTCTCCTCAGGTATTGTTCTATTTCATCGACCGACCTGACGATGGCGTCAGGATCAGTGGATCGCATTGAAATCAAGCGTGCTTCGAGTAACTTCTCGGCCAATTTTCCTTGACCGGGTTCAAAACCTCTCACCGCTTCCACAAGACCCGGCAAGAGATCATTGCGGTCCCTCACTTCACGGAGAAATGTTTGCCACTCATTTTGGACCTCGGATCTGACTTCCTTGAGCGTAGGGCGGACCAAGACAAAAGAAATCGCTGCAAGCAAGAAAAAAGCTAAGAGAAAAGAAAAACAGAATCCAATGAGGCGAGGGACACTCATAAAATCTCCTCTATTATAGGGGCCTGCCAGACGCAGTAATATTCTCGACCGGGCAGGAATGCCGACCGAATGGGGCCTCAGAGGTTTGGGTCCTAAAGAAATTTCCAGTTTCGTGTCCCGCTCCCAGTGTCAACTAAGTAAGCGTGCTCATCCCAATCGCTCATCCAATTAAAACATTGCATGACATTCTATATTCTGATCATCCGACAAGTCAATGTGTTTATTAATGTACTACTTTAATAATAAACAAAAACTTCTTTTATTTCATCGCGATTATGATGAATGCCTCATGTTGTCGTGGATTCAATCACTCGCCTTTCCTCTGAACGATTGAAAATAGCGAATGTTCCCATTCCGGTTTTACTGTGGCTGGACTCTCGCTCTTGCCATTCTGTCCTGTTGACTTTGGGACAATGAATGACTTTAATTAGAATTATATGTGGAAAATACCAAGAGAGGACCGAACTGAAATGATTGAGAAAACAGACCGACGCGGATTTTTGAAGACCGGTCTCCTAACCACCGCAGCGGTAGCAACCGGTGCGGCGAGTTCTCTTTTCAGTGCCAAGGACGTGTGTGCGCAACAGGTTCCTGATGTAGCTATCTCGCACGGGCAAGACGCTGGAGCCATCACTCGAGCCGCTGTCGAGGCAATTGGGGGAATGAAGCGGTTCGTAAAACCCGGCAACAAGGTTGTTATAAAGCCTAATATGAGCTTTGCGAGCGGACCTGAACGCGCGTCCAACACGGACCCATTGGTTGTACGAGAAGTTGCTCGTATGTGCGTTGAAGCAGGCGCTTCACGGATCGCGGTCCTGGATAATGTGCTCAACTCCCCTCAGGATTGTCTTAAACTGTCGCAAATACCGGCCCATCTGAAAGACATCCAGAACACTGTAGTCAGCATCGTCCAGAACCAGAGGTTTTTCAGAGAAGTCAAGATACCTGACGGGCGGGAGTTCAAATCAATGCAGGCTGTGTCCGACGCTCTGGATGCAGATGTTCTGATCGCCGTACCAGTGGGCAAATCTCATTCTTCTTCCGGGGTGAGCCTCTCGATGAAAGGGATGATGGGGTTGATTTACGACCGTTTGTCCTTCCACAGCCGTTACAATCTTCACGAGGCCATAGTGGACATGGTAACCGTACTTAAACCCCATCTAGTAGTAATAGATGGTACGCGTATTCTCGGTACGGGTGGTCCAGGTGGACCCGGCAAAGTTATTCCGATGAACCTGGTTATCGCCTCCACCGACATGGTTGCGGCAGACGCCCAAATGGTAGCTCTGGGCACATGGTATGACCGGAAAATACAACCTAACCAGGTCCGACATATTCGCGTAGCTGCGGAGCGCGGCTTAGGAAGCCTGGATCTCGATAAACTAAACGTGAAAAACATCAGATTGTGATACGATTCCAAAGACTGGCTCAGGCAGCCACCTTCGGGATATTCGTCTGTCTGTTGATTGTTGCATGGTACCCTTTTCCTGAAGGGCTGCCGGTAGATTTTTTTTTGCGCCTGGATCCTTTAATCGGGCTAGGGACCATTGTTGCCTCCCGTGAGCTGTCGGCTTATCTCCTACCGGGTCTTATCTTAGCCTTAACTACCCTATTTTTGGGAAGATACTTCTGTGGCCACATTTGTCCTATGGGTACGACTCTGGACATGATGCAGGTGCCTTTTGCTTCAAGACGTCGGCGTTCTCTAAAGATCTGTACCTATGAGGCATCTTCTCCATACCGCAATTTGAAATACTGGGGCCTTGTTATGATCGTGGGCGCAGGGCTGGCCGGTGTTTCTCTTATATTTCTGGGATCGCCGCTTTCCCTGGTCACTCGATTTTACGGACTGGCTGTTTATCCCATTATTCTTCTGTCAAGCGAGT
>CAIXMD010000337.1 GCA_903920415.1 uncultured Desulfomonile sp. | reverse complement strand
GATAGGGAGGAGCCCCCAGTGCCTGCCAGCTATGGCTCGGCAATTGTCGAGCGAGTAAAGGGTATGGACGTCAAGCTCATCCTGGAACCGGGACGAGTCTTAGTTGGAAATGCAGGTGTAATGCTTACTAGGGTGCTCTACCAGAAAGCAGCACCGGAAAAGCATTTTGTCATTGTCGATGCAGCCATGAATGATTTGATACGCCCGAGCCTCTATGGGGCCCATCACTCTGTTATGAAGGTTAACCGTAATAGTGGTGACGAGTCTCCCGGAGAGATGGTTACAGTCGACCTGGTGGGACCTATCTGTGAGTCCGGAGATTTTCTGGCACGGGGACGGGAAATGGAATCGGTAAAATCCGGTGACCTGTTGGCCCTTATGAGCGCTGGCGCCTACGGGTTTTCCATGTCCTCGAACTACAATTCCCGGCCACGGGCCGCGGAGGTCCTAGTCGACGGAGATCATTATTATATTATTCGTGATAGAGAAACCTACGAGGATTTGATTCTCGGGGAGCGGATCCCCCCCAGTATTTCGTAATGGAATTGAAGGAGAAAACAATGTTTTCCGGAGCTTTTACCGCAATAGTGACACCTTTCAAAGACGGCCGAGTCGACGAAACAGCCTTCGTACAACTGATTCGGTTCGGCATCGACGGTGGGATAACAGGATTCCTCCCCTGCGGCACAACCGGAGAATCTCCTACGCTGAGCCACGACGAGCACAACAGAGTCATAGAAATTTGCGTTAAGGAAGTGGCCGGTCAGGTGAAGGTCATAGCTGGTACGGGCTCCAACAGCACCCAAGAGGCAGTAGAACTCACTCGCCATGCACAAAAGGTTGGGGCCGATGCAGCCCTGCTGGTGTCGCCATATTACAACAAGCCTACCCATGAAGGGCTTTACCGTCATTTCAAGGCAGTAGCAGAATCAGTTGACATCCCTATTCTTCTCTACAACATCCAGGGCCGGACAGCAGTGAACATTGAAAACTCCACCATGGAACGCCTTTCAAAAATTCCCAACATTATGGGAGTGAAAGAGGCGTCAGGATCCATCCTTCAGATGAGCGAGGTCATTCGACTCTGCGGTTCGGAGTTCGACGTTTTGTCTGGCGATGATCAAATGACATTCCCCTTGATGGCCCTTGGTGGAAAAGGTGTTATCTCAGTGGTCACCAACATAGTACCGGACAAGATGTCAGCACTAGTGAAGAGTATGCTTAATGGCGACATAGATGGGGCACGAGCTAAGCACTTCGAGGTTTTCGAGCTTTGCCAGGCCATGTTCATTGAGACTAATCCGATACCGGTTAAGGCGGCCCTGGCCCTGATGGGAAAGATTCAAGCAGAGTACAGGCTTCCCCTGTGCCCTCTGTCTCCGGTCAATCACGAAAAACTGAAGGCTATCCTTGATAAGTATGGATTACTATGAAATACGGAGTGACAAAATGAGAATTGCCGTCTGCGGGGCAGCGGGAAGGATGGGAAAAAGGATTGTTGCGCTTGGCCATGAGCACCCTGAAATTGAAATTACAGGGGCTTTGGAATTTCCAGGCCACCCTGCTCAAGGCAAGGACGCAGGAGAGATTTCGGGAATCGGCTCTATAGCTGTGGCGATCACCAGCAAAGTCAACGAAGTCCTCAAGAATGCTGATGTATTGATAGATTTTTCAGCACCAGCCGCCTCTGTGGAAAATGTCGAAGCTGCCGCCGCAGCAGCCAAAGCAATCGTGGTAGGCACTACAGGTTTTTCAGAGGCACAGAAAATTGAAATCACTGTAAAGGGTGCCAAGACTAGATGCCTCATAGCCCCAAATATGAGCATGGGGGTAAATCTTCTCTTCAACTTGGCTTCTGCTGCAGCAAGAGCCCTGGGTAATGATTACGACGTCGAAATTGTCGAAGCGCATCACAGAATGAAAAAAGACGCGCCCAGCGGGACTGCCCAGAGGGTGGCAGAGGTGATTGCAGAAGCATTGGGGAGGGACTTGCGAACTGCAGGGATTTACGGACGCCATGGGGTTGTGGGAGAAAGAAGTTCCGGGGAGATAGGGGTGATGGCTGTTAGAGGCGGCGACATTGTGGGTGAACACACCGTAATGTTTGTAACCGAAGGCGAGCGTGTCGAGTTGATACACCGTGCTCACAGCCGAGATGCTTTTGCCAATGGGGCCATCAAGGCGGCTTTATGGCTGATTTCACAACCGAATGGGATTTACGACATGCAGGATGTCCTGGGACTGAAGGAAGCAAAATGAGACTAGTGCGTTTTCGGGTAGACAGAAAGGTTTTTGAAGGTAGGCTTGATGGAAACATGGTGCTTCCCTTGGAGGAGAACTCCTTTCCGAGGCAGTATTCCCTAGATGAGGTTCGTTTGCTTTGTCCGTCTCTGCCTTCAAAAATTGTGGCTGTAGG
>CAIXMD010000336.1 GCA_903920415.1 uncultured Desulfomonile sp. | reverse complement strand
CTTCTTTGACTTAATCATCTCTATTATCCTGCTGCTGGTTTTTTCCCCTATCATGGTAGTAGCTTACTTATTATCAGGCTGTTCTTTCCGTCGCACCCAACGGTTCGGACAATGGTGCGTGATCTATGACGAACTTTCATTCTTCACAAATAAAGGAATGGGCTGTCGGATCGTCAAGCGGCTTCATATAGCAAGATTTCCTGTGTTGCTCAACATAGTAAAAGGAGATATGTCCTTTGTCGGCCCCCTCCCCGCCTCTCCTGGAGATCTGAGCCTTCGCGAGAGGGCAGTACGCAAGCGATACAGTGTTCGTCCTGGTCTGATTTCCCCTTGGTGGATCCGACGGCGAGCCAATATTGACTATGGAACTGAGTTGGACCTGGACTCGCAATACGTGGAAAACCACGGGATTTTGGGTGACTTAGGCATTTGCCTGCGAGCCATTCCTGCCATCCTGTACGGCGACGGGGTCTCCACAGCGCCCGATGAGATAACCATGTTGGGGATCCCGATCAATAATCTCACCATGTCAGAAGCCATAAATACCATTCTCGAGTGGCTCAGTGACGAGGGACCCAGACAGATCTGCTTCGTCAATGCCGATTGCGCCAATATCGCCTATCGGAATATAGATTATCTGGAGGTATTCCAGGGCGCAGATCTATGCCTGGCGGATGGGATCGGCCTCAAATTGGGCGGGAAGTTACTCTCCAAGGACATAGTCCAAAATGTTAATGGCACTGATATGTTTCCGATGCTGTGTGAGAGTTTCGCCGGTACGGACAGGAAATTGTTCTTATTGGGAGCCAGACCTGGCGTGCCGGAAGGGGTGACTGAATGGATTAAAGATCATTACCCGGAAGTCCAGATCTGCGGATGGAGCGACGGCTATTTTCGACCTGAGGACGAACCCGCAATCATTCAGCGAATCAACGACTCGGGCGCCCATCTACTTCTCGTGGCCTTAGGATCCCCTAGACAAGACTTGTGGATACGCGAACATTTGAAAGAAACGGGGGTAAGAGTCGCAATGGGGGTAGGAGGTCTCTTTGACTTCTATTCCGGCCGCATTCCGCGTGCCCCTTTGTGGATGAGAGAAATAGGAATGGAGTGGCTTTACCGGCTCATCCAAGAACCGGGTCGTCTATGGAAACGATACCTTATAGGTAATGGCCTCTTCCTATCGAGGGTCCTCTGGGAACGGTTTTTCCCAAAAAACCGGGAGGAGGGGTAGAGCCATGCAGACCATAGTCATTGCCCACGGAATGTCATCTGCCACTAAGGGCCTCAATGAAAGATATCCGACTCCCATGCTACCTTTGGTGGATCGGCCGTTTATACAGCACGTGCTGGAGTTCATTGTCGAGCAGGGAGGCACAGAACTGGATGTTGTGCTTAGTCACTTTCCTGAAAAGATAGAAGACCTGCTCGGGGACGGGGCTAGATGGGGAACCCGAATCCGATTCCACTTGGCTAGGGATCCGTCTCATCCGTATGATATTCTCAAATCCGTTAACGTCAACCGCAGCGGAGCGGCTATCTTGCTGGTCCATGCAGACCGACTTCCGGAAGTGGACCTTTTGGCCCTGATCCCAGACTACCAGGACAAAGACATCGTCATGTTTTGCCTACCGGCGCCCCACGAGGCTGCCCAGATCCAAGATAAAGACACCTGTGTCTGGACCGGGTGGGCGCTCGTTTCTGAGGGGTTTCTTGAAACGCTCCCATTAGGTATCAATGAACAAAGTATGGAGAGTCTCCTCTTTTCAGCGATAAAAAACGGAGGACGAATATTCGAAGTCCCAAAGGTCTTGGATGTCAGAACCTACAAAGGTCTTCTGGATTCAAATCGCATGATCCTGAACAATGAGTTTGAGAAGATAGTGCCTAGCGGTAAGCAAATAGAGCCGGGAATTTGGATTTCTCGTAATGTGTCGGTTCACTCATCAGCTCGGCTGTCCCCTCCTATATTTGTCGGAGAGAACAGCCGGATTGGGAAAGGGACCAGTCTGGGACCATTTGCAGTAATAGGCCGGAACTGCATCTTGGACACAATTAGCACGGTAGTTGAGTCGGTAGTGGCCCATGACAGCCATGTAGGTGAGGCCGTGAATTTGAAGAATGTCATCGTGGACAAAAACTGGTTGGTCAATGTTCGGCTTGGCGCAGAGGTGTCCGTAACCGATAACTTTATTCTGGGCAGTCTTGCAGGGAAACATGCAAAGCGCAAAATCGAAGGTCTTATGTCCCGGGCAATCGGCATCGCCCTGCTAATGATTATATCACCCATTATGTTGTTGATAGCGCTTTTCCTGAAGTTTTTTCGAAAAGGCCCCGTCTTCTTCACAAGAGACGTCATCCGGCTCCCGGCATCTTCTGATGAATCCTTATGGCGACAGTTTCGCCTTCTCAGTTTTCTTCCCGATCAACCGGTACCATCACAGAAGCGCCGGAGAAAAAAAAGAAGGGGAGAGATCGTGGAGCTTTTTTTTCGGTTCTTCCCGGCACTGATCAATGTGGCGTCAGGACAGATGCGTTTCGTAGGGCTTGGCCCAAAGACCCGCGATGAGATCCTGAACCTTGGAGAAGATTGGAAGGCGCTTTATCTCGGATCCAAGGTGGGAATCATCACCGAGGCCTTTGTCCGCTATGGATCTGAACCCACTGAGGAAGAGCTGTACTCAGCCGAAGCGGTCTATTCAGTCATGGGAGGACCGTGGTACGACTTCAAGCTCGTGGCCCAGTATTTGAAAAGAATTTTTTTTGGTAAATCATAGTAGAGGAAAGCGGAAATTAACCATAGTCCTCTTCCGAAACACTGCGGTAAGCTCAATCCCATAATGCTCGTCGTGAGTGAGTAACCGAAGAATTTCTTACTGCTCCGAACTTTCTCCGCACACAAGATAGTGGACTACGATTTCGGGGGGACAATTGAACCTCAGAGGTAGGCCGGAACTGCCTGTTCCATTAGAAGTGTAGCCAGGCATTCCACGATAATTCCATTTTCCCCGGCAATATTTTCTCGCGCAACTAGCGTTAAGCCATAACGGAATGTTGCCTGGAAGACAGAACTGTCCACCATGGGTATGGCCACATACAACAAAGTCGGTACCGTAGTTGAAAGCATCCTCGAGAGTCTCAGGTGAGTGAATCATTAGGATCCTCATGGCGCCCTCCGGCACATTTGAGAATCCTGCGCCATAGTCATGCAAACCATAAAAGTGCGCGTCATCCAACCCAACGACACAGAATTGTTCCCCGTCTTTTGTTAGGGTAACCGATTCATTTAGAAGTATTCGGATACCATGCGCTTCAAGTTTTGGAACAAATTCAAGAAAATCATGGTTACCCAAAATTCCATAACATCCATATCTACAATCCAAGAGTTTTGTAAGGGCCTCAATTTCTCGAAAAACAGGATAATAGTTCCCGTGGGTATGGAACCTGTAGTCGCCAGTAATGAGAGCTATGTCACAGTTGAGCGTTGAGCACAGTCTTCCCACAAGGGCGCCCAAACCTTCAAAAACGTCCAAATGCAAGTCAGACAGGTGTAGTATTCTTAGCCCGTTGAATGCCTTTGGAAGGCGGTTTATCTCAACACGGTTGATAACAATCTTGTGGGACTTGATGTTTGAGAATCCTCTTTGCCAACCACCTAAAAGCTTCACAATTTTACCCAGAAGTTCCAAGGCCCAGTCTAGGTTTTCGAAGTGGAAGTAACCCAGGCCAGGTCCCAATACTTTAGCCGAATGCTCTACTTGTATCTGAAGCCTCTTTGCTACGTAGTCTTTCCCGCACCGATCTATAACTTGTTTGAGATCACGCTTTTCCATCTAACTTTCCTCAAGACTGTTTCTGAACAGTTTTCCTCTTTTTCTACTACCCTGTCCGTGGCATTCCTGGGTTGCATCACCTCATCTATGACTCTAAGCAATTTCTTCCTCTCAACCGGTTTTGAGACGTAGTCATCCATGCCGGAGTCTATGCACTTGTCGCGATCTCCTTTCAGCGCATGAGCGGTCATGGCGACAATCGGCGTAATTACTCCGGACTGTTTCTGGTATTGACGAATCAGGGCGGTGGCTTCGAACCCGTCCATTTCGGGCATTTGGACGTCCATGAGAATAAGATCAAAAAATTGTGTGGTGGCTACTTCGACAGCCTGTTTTCCATTCAGGGCCGATGTGACGGAATGCCCCATCTTCGTTAACATCACGACCATAAGCTTCTGATTGACCGGATTGTCTTCAACCAGGAGAATTTTGAGTTGTCGTACCGCTTCTTGCTGGAGAGGAGCTTTCGTTCTAACGAATCGAGAGTTTCTGGTCTCTTCATCACCGATCACGATGCCCATTTCGTTCAGCAACTGTGACTGTTTGAGTGGTTTTGTCAGGTACCCGGCAATCCCGAGTTCCCTACATTTGTCTCCGTCACCAGACGCAAAAGCAGAGGTCATAATTATTACGGGACCATTAAAAGTGCCTGGGTTATTTTTCAGATGCTCTGCGAACTGAAATCCATCCATGCCGGGCATCTGTACGTCCAAAAGCAGGAGGTCGAATGTGTCTTCCTCGCTACGAGAATGGATGATATTTAACGCCTCTTGCGCTCCACTGCTCTCCACAGGCTGCATCTTCCAATGAGAGAGGGTTTCCAACAGGATAAGCCTGTTGGTAGGATTATCGTCAACAATGAGCACACGTAGATCTTTGAGCTTGTCGAGTCCGTTCGGAGATTTTCTGCTTGTCGTCTTTTTGGGCCGGTTGAACCGAACCGTAAAATGGAACTTACTCCCCTTCCCTACTTCACTTTCCACCCAAATCTTCCCGTTCATCATCTCGACAAGACGCGACACAATTGTCAAGCCCAGACCAGTCCCACCGTAAGTCCGTGTGGTGGAAGTATCAGCCTGCTCGAAGGGCTGAAAGACTGTGCCGAGCTTTTCAGGGGGAATGCCTATTCCCGTATCGGCCACCAAGAAATGTAGGGTAACAGTCTGTTCTGAGACGGTTTCAGGCTCTACGGTTAAGGTCACTACCCCTTTCTCAGTGAACTTTATCGCATTCCCAATAAGGTTCGTTAAAATCTGCCGGACTCTGGCTGGGTCACCTTCCAGTGTTTCCGGAACCTCCGGTCGGATATGACATGAAAGTTCCAGGTCTTTTTCTTTATGCGGACGGACGGCAAGGACATTTACCGTTTCCTCAAGTTGATCCCGTAAGTTGAAGTCCTCAAAATTCAACTCAAACTTACCTGCTTCGATTTTTGAGAAGTCAAGAACATCATTAACGATCCCCAACAGCGAGTCTGTCGAATTTAATACTGCTTCAAGATACTCTCGCTGCTCAGACGTAAGGGGAGTATCCAAGGCAAGATCGGTCATTCCCATGATGCCGTTCAGTGGTGTTCTGATTTCGTGGCTCATGTTAGCTAGAAACTGGCTCTTAGCAATACTGGCGGCCTCAGCCCTCTCTCGAGCATTTATCAACTCGGTGACATCTATGAACGACTCCATTCCCCCTGTGATCAATCCCGTATGATCCCGAATGAGATCGGCATTCTTCAAAACAGTCAGAAATTGGCCATCCTTAGATCTTACTTTGCACTGCTTCCTGAAAATAGGTTCGATTCGTGCTTGATCGTATAGACCACATTTAGTTGTACATGGTGCATCACAAAACACTGTACATGGCTGCCCTCTAACTTCCTCAGCCGTAAAGCCTGTTATGTGACAAAACTCGTCGTTCGCAGTGACAATTCTTCCGTCCAGGTCAACGGTAAAGATGGCGGTGGCGGCAGTGCTTAGAAGCCTTTTCTGGAATTCGTTCGCCTTTCGAAGGCCTTCCATTACCTTCTTGAGTTCCGTTATGTCTCTCGCAATGGCCTGAAAACCAGCTATGCGTTTACCATCAAAAAGAAGTTGAACGTTTTGTCCGATCCAAATGGTCTCTCCCTGCGCAGTCGTAAGTGGCGCCTCGAAATATGTGTTAGGTATTCTTTTTGCAGCTTGTGTCTGGTAAAAGTCCACTGCCTTAGACCTGTATTCAGGGGCAATAAGTTCAAGATAGCGCTTCCCGATAATATCCGGTTCCGAGTAACCCATTACCCTCAACGCCACAGAGTTAACGAATGAAAAGCGCCCGTTAGAGTCAGTCTGATAAATGATATCCGTGGCGTTTTCCACAAACTGCCTGTACCTCTCTTCGCCTTGGCGTAGGGCGACCTCTACCCGACCGCGCTCCTCAATTTCGGCGCTGAGTTCCAGGTTCTTTGCAGCCAGTTCTTGCGTTCGCTCAATTACACGGGTTTCGAGATTGTAGTAGGCTTCATTGAGCCTTCGGAACATAATCTGGCGATCACGGGCGCCTCTGTAAATCAGCGCTCCCATGAGCGACACACTAGCCATCAGAGTCAAAACGACCACAACCCATAGAACTGAAGAATGGCCGGCAAGATACCGTGATCGCTGGACTACCGTGACAAGATACAGGTTATTCTCCGTCAGCTTCCTTATTGCCCCCATAAGTTTTACACCAGGCTCGCTGACGTCTTCCAAAGTGTCGAATACATAGTATTCAGGCAAGGAACTTGAAATTCCAAAGAACTTCTTTACGTCTATTGCCTGGATTACTGCTGGACCGACAAAGACCCTTCCATCGGAACCTATTAGTGCGCTAAAATCATTCAGACTCGCTTGTGCTGAAAGCCCAAGCGTTTTTTTGAGAGGCGCCTTGTCCAGTTCCATGAACACATACCCCCTCACTTCACCCCTGTAACGGAAGGGTCCAAACAAAAATAGGCGCCGTTCCTCATTTGGTTCTGGTCCGTTTGTGGAAATCAGTAATATCTGCAGGTGGTTCTCTTGAACTTAATGCAACAACAATGAATGAAGTAACTGCGGCATTAAAACAATCAGGTATTGATGACCAAGAGGAAATTAATAGAATATTAAAAGAAGTTGGTGAGGATAATAAGTTAACTTCTGAAGAATTAAAAAAAGTAAT
>CAIXMD010000335.1 GCA_903920415.1 uncultured Desulfomonile sp. | reverse complement strand
CTGGAATATAATAATTTTTGACGAGTCTATCCATATTCTTGACTGTTTTCTTGTAATAGTCACAGAAGCTGAATATACACTCGCTGGTATGGGATGCGAGGTGTCTGCATAGTTCTTGAAAATTGCGTGCGTGCCATCTTCGATCTAAGCCTTTACAAAACACTATGGTGTCGTAGCGCCAACGAATTATTGATGAACCAAACCTTTTTGTCATAATATCGACTACCTTTAAAGTTTGACTCAACTCAGGCACTCCTGGTTCCAAAAACGCAGGATAATTGTTGATTGTATAGAGAAATGTGAAACAATGGCCTCTTCCTGTAAGTTCTTCCAGACACTGAAGAATAGGGGCGGCATTTTTGGTCCAGAAAACGATAGCTATGACCTCCTTTGGCTCCAGTGACACCTTATAGAGCCGTCTGCCAAAAGGAGAAGCCACCGTGACTAATCTGCTCCGGATCCTATTCATGAACCATTCGGAATGAAAAGCCGGGATATCCGTTCTTCTACTTGCAGAAATCACGTGCATGAAAACTCCAGAACAGCCTACATCTTCAAATTGCAATCATCATCCATTGAAATGTCTTGAATTTGACTTACTTTTAGAGCAAAATATACTTTCACTGAACATGTAGGGTCTCGATTTTTCCTTTTTATTTTGCTGGTGGTTCATCAGCTTTTGCTGAGGCACGTTCCTGTCGTATCAATACCCACCGGACCAGGGTGAGCCAGATACGAATCTGATTTTACCTTCTTGTGCCAAGGATTACCATAGGCGGGGAACAATGGAGAACATTGCATGACCCTGCGGCATCACAGTATGACGTTTTTCAAGAGTTGGTACGGATCATAATTGAGCAATTAGAACAGTGGTTATGACAGGAATTAGAAGAAGGGAGCAGTAATGGCGAAACCAAGAAAAGGGAGAGAGTTCGAAGACGGAAATCCGCTCGACTCGGATAAGGCAAGGGCTGTAGATGTGGCGGTAAGCCAGATCGAGAGACAGTACGGCAAGGGTTCAATCATGAAGCTTGGAAGCGGTGGACTCATACCCGATGTTAAAACTGTTTCCTCCGGCTCGCTGGGGCTGGATATCGCGACTGGAGTCGGCGGAATTCCTCAGGGGAGGATTATCGAGATATACGGGCCTGAGTCATCCGGAAAGACCACGCTTTGCCTGCACATAATAGCTGAGGCGCAAAAGGAGGGAGGCTTTGCAGCTTTTATTGACGCAGAACATGCAATGGACATCCATTATGCTAGAAAGCTGGGGGTAAAGATCGACGAGTTGCTGGTGTCCCAACCGGACACCGGCGAACAAGCCCTTGAAATCACGGAAATCCTTGTGCGATCCGGAGCTATACAAGTCGTGGTTATTGATTCTGTTGCGGCGTTGGTCCCCAGGGCGGAAATCGAGGGTGACATGGGGGATGCCCATATGGGACTCCAGGCCAGACTTATGTCTCAGGCCTTGCGAAAGCTTACTGCAGCGATTGCGCGTTCAAATACGTCGGTTATCTTCACCAACCAGATAAGGCAAAAAATAGGCATTATGTTCGGGAATCCAGAAACTACAACTGGAGGGAATGCACTGAAATTTTACGCCTCATTAAGGCTGGACATCCGACGCGTCGGGCAGATTAAAGAAGGAGAAAATATCATAGGCTCCAGGACTAAGGTCAAGGTTGTTAAGAACAAGTTGGCCCCACCATTTCAGCAAGTCGAGTTCGATATAATGTACAATGAAGGAATATCAGTGTCAGGAGAAATACTCGATATGGGTGTTGAAAATGGACTGATAGACAAGTCCGGCGCATGGTATTCCTTTGGAGACGAACGCATTGGTCAGGGCAGAGAAAACGCCAAGCAATTCCTCAGAGATAACTCAGAGATCATGAGCACAGTAAGATCTAAGCTACTGGAACTAAAGGGTATTCGGTTGCGGAGTACGGTCGAGGAAAATCCGGACAAGACGACCGGCACTTATCCCGGAGCGGACGATGGATCTTGACGGAGTTTTAAGAAAAGCAGTTGAGATGGGAGCATCGGATATTCTGTTTAAGATACGCTTGCAGCCGATAACGAGAATTAACGCTACTCTGGCTCCCTTACGAATTGAAGAACGTTTATCCAGTGATGAACTCGAACGGCTGGCACGATCAATTATGGATGATCGGCGGTGGGACCAATTTTCGACGACGAGAGAACTGGACATGGCTTATAGTATTTCCACGGGTGAGAGGTTTCGCGTTAACTTTTTTTACCAGAGAGATTCTATCGCTATGGTCTTTCGAGCTGTGCCGGACATCCCTCCTGCAATTGGGGAGCTAGGCCTTCCTCCTGTAGTGGAAAGGCTGGCAATGGAACATCGGGGGTTGGTTCTCGTCACGGGGACTACCGGGTCGGGCAAAACTACGACCCTTGCAGCCATGATCAATCACATCAATTCTTCTCGAAACTGCCATATCATAACGATCGAGGACCCCATCGAATTTTTTCATCGAGATCGCAAAAGCATCATAACCCAACGAGAAGTGGGCAGGGACACTCTTTCCTTTCACAATGCCCTCAGAGCTGCTCTCCGAGAAAACCCAGACGTTATTTTTGTTGGAGAAATGCGCGACGAAGAGACAATACGAACAGCTATGCTCGCTGCGGAGACAGGTCATCTGGTATTAAGCACACTGCACACTTTGGATGCGACCGAGACCATCAGACGAATCATCTCGACATTTCCCGTCGAGCATCAGGCTGCGGTTCGTTTTCAACTTGCCGGCATATTAAAAGGTGTTATCTCGCAGAGACTGCTGGTAAAAGCCGACGGCAAGGGGCGAGTCCCGGCAGTCGAAGTGCTGATACCGTCATCTAGGATTAGGGAATGTATGGGCGATGAAAGCCGTACGTCTGAAATTAGAGATGCCATCTCCGAAGGACATATCAGTTACGGCATGCAGACTTTCGATCAGTCTCTCATGCAACTTTACAAGAGTAATTTGGTGACATACGAGACAGCCATGGCGTCCGCTTCCAAACCTGACGATTTCGCCCTTTTTGTGCAGGGCATCAGCGGAATATCGCCGGCTAAATGGGAAATGAACGCTTGATTTGTGCTCTGACACGGATAAAGCAGTTGTGCAAATTCCATGAGGTCATTACAGTATGTTCATGATGTGAGGCCAACATTTCCAGTAATAGTGTTCATTTAGATGATGTCAATATTTCTGAAAGTTCTCATAAAGGAGCCTCTACTCAAGTAATCAGTCCTTCGAGGAAATGTGATATGTATCAAAAAGATGGTGCCGCTTCTACCGAAAACAGGTTTGGCACGCTCGTTGCTCAAGATTACGAACTTACGAATTCTGAATCCGGTACGAGGGGCTGTGGAAAATACAGACGTATATAATACAGGCTACTATAAATCACTAACACGAAAAGTGGCGCTTATAATGATTTTGGTATCAG
>CAIXMD010000334.1 GCA_903920415.1 uncultured Desulfomonile sp. | reverse complement strand
GCTTTGAAGCACAGATCTATTGAGGTCTTCCGCCAATTTCTTTTGCCGAGTAACCATTGTATCGTTCAACGGAGCAATTATAATACTCTGTATTACTGATCTGTCAAGAAGGTTATCGTCGCCTGACTCGAGAAATGAAAACCTGCGATGAAACGTAATATAGCTGTCCGAACCGTCTCTACTCAGAAAGAGTAAGGCGTTCGGATGTGTGGGGAGAATATGTGGGAAAGAAATGTACCAGCATTTTGGAGGAGCAGTTCCCAAGGTCCTATTCAGGGAATGACCTTTTTTTCACTGCTGTTGCTGAAATAAGGTTTTGATATCTTGGGGCCCTGGTTGTGAGGCCTTGCGAAACCATTCGGAAGATTCCAATTGTTCTCTGAGTCCCTCTTGGCCCAGGTCATTCATCAGGCCCAAGTTATAAAGCGCACCTAACCCGCCCGGGTCCTGCGGAAGCCCTTTGCCCGGCGCATCCTGAAACCACGCAGAGGACCTCAATTGGTCCTTGATCACTCCCTTATAAATCTGGTCCAAATCTTGGGCGAAAGCTGAAGGAAGGGCTGCAACTACGAACAGGAATCCGCCCATGATCAGGCAACTACACTTCAAGAGCCGATGAATGTCACGTATTCTCATTGTGGCTGCCCGCCTTGGTATATAATTTCCACGCCAAGGCCAAAGGCCTAGGGGCGAAAGTCCGACATCACATACTTATAGTATAGCATAAAAGGAGCTTGAGAAATACCCCCAGAAACTGATAGACCACCACGAGAGCATCCTGGTGTAAGTATTTTATTGCCCTCTACCCGGATACCACTGCGTCGGCGGAGCATTGCCATGCTGTCAATAAAACTCAATTTCTGTCTGTACTTAAGACTGCTGCCGGTCATGTTGTTGGGAGTCATTCCTGTCGCGGCCGCAGATATTTCTACGCCGTCAGATAAGGGAACGGCGTTTCTGGAGTCCGTGGAGAAAGGCGATGTCGAACGAGTGAAGCGCCTCATGGGTGAGGGAGTCGAAGTGAATACAACGAGACAAGGTGACGGGACCACCGCGCTCATACTGGCATCCGGCAAGGGACTCACCAAGATTGCAACCCTGCTTATTAATAAAGGCGCAAACGTCAATACCGCAAACCGGAATGGTTGGACCCCGTTAATGGGCGCTGCCTCAAATGGTCATCATAAAATTGTGACTCTCCTGCTGGCCAACGGGGCTAATGTCAATGCTCGGCACTCGTACGGATGGACTGCCCTGAAATTGGCTTCTCAGAAAAAGCATAAAGAAGTGATGGATCTATTGGTGAAAAACGGGGCAAAGTAGTAAAGACATAGCACTCTATGCAACATTGGCAGCTATACCCTTTTTCAACAAGTCCATCCATACCGATATTTTTCCCCTTCAGGTGAATATATTATGAGAACATGTCCCCGTTTCTGTCCATAGAATGTGAAAAACAACGCTCGTAGGCGATGCGGATCGGGCTCTGATCATCCTTCTGCATCACCGACTCGTATTCGGCGGTAGGGATGTTCTTACGGGTCGTCTCGTTGTACGTGAGTGTGGAGACGGTCAGTGGTGTTTGCTTATTGGCCAGGTGTGTATCCTTAATGTCCTATATGCAGCAGTACCAGCGCATTTACTCCGTGAGTCATTTTGGGCATTTGACATCATTCGGAAGATGTTCTGTTCGTCAGGTTTATTGCCGGTTTGCGAATCATGAAACTTCTCTGGTCATGGGCCATGTTCTTCTTGT
>CAIXMD010000333.1 GCA_903920415.1 uncultured Desulfomonile sp. | reverse complement strand
TTGGAATCCATACTTGGAACGGTTCAGTATGGGGAGAGGGACGTGGCTACGGGCAACGTCACGGAGAATCCTCTTGGTTGTTCTTCCCTTGATTTTATAAGCAAGCGGCATCCGGCAGGCAAGTTCCACTAACCGGAAGTCAAGAAGAGGGCTCCGCACTTCCAGCCCATGGGCCATACTCATTCTGTCCACCTTGGTTAGGATGTCCTCGGCCAAGTATGTCTGTATGTCAGTGAACATCATGTGGCTCACGGGGTCCAGACCAACCCACTCACGGGCTGCGTCGAGGACAGGGTCCGCTTCGATTTGATAGTCAATACCGGTGAGACGAACAACCTCGTCTCGAGAGAATGTCCTTGGGACAACTGCAAGAGGATTCTCCCGGATACGGGCAGACGCTCGTAGGAATAGCTTTAACTTTTTTATAAAACTTGTACCGTAATAATCAGTTGTTTCCGGTAAGATTTCAATGAATGGCTCGACAATCCTTAGTCTTAGCGCAGAAGGAAGCTGATCGTATACCAATTGAAATCGGCGAGCCAAGTAGCGCTCATACCCTCCAAAGAGTTCATCTCCTCCATCCCCGGAAAGGGCCACCGTAACATTCTGCCTTGTTTGAAAGCAAAGTCGCCAGGTAGGAACTGCAGACGAATCCCCGAAAGGTTCGCCGAAATGCCGTACCATCTTTCCAAAAACCTCTTCTATATCGAAACTCGATGGATAATCTTGGTGCTCAGTCTTCAGAAAATCTGCAGCCATTCTCGACCAGCGGGACTCATCATGGCTGGTGCCGGGGAAAGAAATGCTGAATGTCTTGACCTTGCCCCTGCTTTCCCTGCACATGAAAGAAGTCACCAGCGTGGAGTCGATCCCGCCACTCAGAAATGCTCCCAGCGGGACATCGGAGACCAGACGCATTCTCACCGATTCTTCCAGCAGTTCTTCCAGCTCCGCCTTTGCTTCAGCATAATCTCGGCCGTTTTCAGGTTCTGGAGGTTTCCAATATCTTCGGACAACCAATCCGCTTTCGTCGAATATGGCCATGTGAGCAGCCGGCAGCTTATTCACTTCCCTGAAGATGGAATGAGGCGCGGGTATGAAATCGTACAAGAGGTACTCGAAGAGTGCTTGCTCAGAAAGTTTGCGAACGACCGCAGGATCCTCTAAAAGCGAGGAAAGCTCGGACGAGAAGCTTATCCTCCCGTCATGCTGAGAATAATAGAGAGGCTTCTTGCCTATCCTGTCTCTTGCCAGCAGCAATCTTCTACGGCGTTGGTCCCAGATGGCAAAGCTGAACATACCGTTAAGATCCTCCAGCATGGACTCTTGCTTTTCCAGATAGAGTTCCAAGAGGACCTCGGTGTCCGAACTGGTCCTGAACTTATGCCCGCCGGCTTCGAGCCTGCGCCGCAAGACTTGAAAGTTGTAGATCTCACCGTTGAAAACAAGAGCTGTCAAACCGTCTCGAGAAAGCATAGGCTGTCCGGCTGATTCGGTCAGGTCAAGAATGGATAGGCGCCTATGTCCCAAAACTGCAGCGTCGAACGTGCATATACCACCAGCATCCGGTCCCCTGTGTCTCATACAGTTGGTCATTTCCTGGACTACATGGACGGGAGGTTGCAGGCTAAAATCTATGATTCCACAAATTCCGCACATTTATAGTAATCTCACCTCTTAAACATATAATATCAGTTTTCATTGACATTTATTCTATTTTATGAAAGTGGTTTCTCGCCATAAGCACGTAACGTGATATGGCCAAGGAAACTTGAGTGGTCTATCCCGAGGAGCTTGATCATGGTCCAGATGCGATGCCCCGAATGCGGATATTTGCAAACCCTCTCTGAAGAAAGATTCTTAACCATATCTGAAGATTTTCTCAACTGTCCTCATTGCCACGCGCGAGTTCCGAAAGAATGGGCGCCGATAGAGAGCGATTCGGTTCCTGAGGAGGCAAGACACAAGATCCTCGCATTCTCACGCAGAATATTAAACGGGGGGGATGTGGGCCGGGAAGTGGTCTATGCCCTGGAGGGACTTGTCCGGCATCACGGTCCCATGGAATCCAGCAACAAGGCTCTCGGGATTGGATACGCCGGCCTTGGGGAGATGAAAAAAGGCGAAGAGTTTTTGGTGCAGGCTTGCCTGGAGTCTCCGGGAGACATAGAAATCTTGCGTTGCTTGCTGAAAGTCCTGCCGGCTCAGGACAAATTTCGTGAGGCCGTCGAGGTAGGGCGGTCTATCATAGATATTTCAGGCACAGGCGTCTTGGACGAAGATGTGGCAAGGACGGTGTCGGCGCTGATTGGAGAGGGAAATATGGATGAAGCGAGGACCTTGATAGACTCGTATCCCAACCTGGACTCACGCAATACTGCAGTAAAGCAAGCTCGGAAGGAATTGAACCGTGCCGCTGGGCAGGGGCTTGGTTCATTTTTCGGGGGAAAGGGCTCCATCCATCGTCTCTTGGGAGTCCACGGCGCTGAGCGCCTCAAGTCATTGACACATCGAGCTAGAAATTTCATACACTTGCCGGCCCACACGCGGCCGGCGCGAGGGAATTCGACAGCCTTTGTGGGGAATGCCCCGGTACCGAAAAATGGAGATGGAGCGACAGAATGCCGGGCTTTTCTTCCAGTCACTATTGAATGCTGGATCTACACACGCAATGCCGATATTCCCAAATGGCAGGATGTGAGGGATAGTCTCGCACAGCAGTACATTCGCAAGGCGGACAGGGAGCAGGCGTTCAAGTTCCTGGAACTCCTGATCCAGAAAAACGACTTGACCATTGACTACGTAGTCAAGACAGATGCGCAAGATCTGTTTCACTACCCTGAAGACTTGATCCCCCAAAATTCCAGGGGGCTGACGGATGAGGACCGACAAATCGTAATGGAAGCGGACATGATAGTCCGTGTCAGGCTTTCGTACGCGAATCGTCCCCTAGTAAACCCTTTGATCTTCATGGTTAAGTTCGTCGAGGCCGCGCGCCGTTTAACCGGCGGCGTGGTTCAAGACGCAGTATCTCACACACTGTGGGGGATCGATCAATGGACGGACTACGTCCAGAATCCAGAAGAAAGTCTGATCGAGTTACAAGTCAATTTTGAAGTTCTGGACGAAGGGAATTACATTTGGATTCATAGTCATGGGATGCAGAAGTTCGGGTTGCCCGACCTGGAGATGGAGG
>CAIXMD010000332.1 GCA_903920415.1 uncultured Desulfomonile sp. | reverse complement strand
CATCCCACATGTTCTGACTGCCGATTATCGAATTCGGGCACAAACGGTTTTATGTCGAGAAGAGGTGTTCCGTCCACGATGTCTACATCCTCTATGTCAAGTATGTTCTCGCTCACCCCGGTGGACCGAACTATTGAAAGACCGATCTGGTTGGGTCGCATCGGGGCCCTGAGTAATAATCGGGTGTTGATCCTTGGAGACGACATCAAAAAATGTATTGAGGAGTATCTGCAAGCCAACGATATCATTGACGGTCCTTACGCTGCCCAGAATTCCAAGCCCTTCAGTCTTCGCGTGAACAATTTCCTCTTCTTCATCGCAGATCAGGATTGTAGCAGTGGTCCAAGATATCTTCAGCAACTCGGCGAGAAACCGCACTCCGGTCATAAATGTGAGGCGGTTCTCCACAATTACGAGGTGAGGGGGATCGGAACGGCATTGGCTAAAAACCACTTCGGGATCGATTTCGATTCTCGTAGAGATACCCCTTTGAGCAAGAGTGTCTCCCATCTCAACGCCCTGTTTCGGATCATTCACCAAGACTATAGCTCTGAGGTTTTGTTCAACCGGGTCTCTATCCATCTTCCTTCTTTCGGCCATCCTGCCTTCTGAGATCACCCGGAGGCAATCTTGATTAACTGAACGCTTCCAGATCAAAAACCGCACAACTCTCTTCCAAACTCGAATACGGCTCACGCGAATGCGGGGCAGAGTCGTTTCACTCAGTGAGCTAAAATCCTAATCGAAGGCCCTGTCTGTCCAGTCTCTCTCCCTCAGGAGCCCGCGCCTCCACGCGTCCATTCTCGGCAAGACGTGCGGAAGGATTTTGAGGGAATAATAAGAACGGGGCATCGGAATCCCGAGGAAATCACCAAAGAGGAACAGCAGGAGCAAGCGCTCCAAGCAGGCTTTTTCCTTGAGCACAACCATGGTCGGTTCTCGAATGACCGCTCCTTCCATGAAATCCCTGATCGCCTGCAAAAATCGTGACTTCCGAATCTTTTTGTTAGCCTCCACGCAATGTCTCCTGTGTCCGTGCCACTCTCCGATCACACGTGTTTCAGGGCAAGGTTCCATTTGGTTACGAACGGCTTGAAGAAACGAGTGCCGTCGCTGTCCCGATCCGCACAATGTGGGTATTCTCCAGCGGAAGCCCTCCTAGATATTCTACAAGTTCCTCTACACTCAAGATTATAACTCCTGATAGACGACGCGAAGACCAAGCCTATTCAAGAAGAACCGCAACAACTCCCGGGTACGCAGCCTTTGCTTGATGGGTTGCTTCCGCAGCAGGTGGAACCCGCCGCATACCCTGTTGGTTCATTATTAACCGAAACAACCGGAGCCGACATTTGTTGCTCCAGCCGTGATCCACCGCAAGAGGCACAAATCAGATCATCGGAGTTTCTTCCGATATTGACGAGAAGTTCACTCACGTGACCGCATTCCGAACATCGGTATTCGTAGATCGGCATCAGTCTACCTTTCCTTGGACGTACTTGGGGATGATTGCAGGACGCTTTCGAGATGGGCAGCTCTCTCGAAGTTTTCCACTTTGATAATTACGGAGTTGACCTGACCAAGTGCTTCCAACTTCTTCTTTATGGAGCTAGCCAACGAATAGGCCATCGGGCAGACAGGAGAGGATGGACGAAACACGAGGCTGACGGAACCGTCTGCTGTTACCTCAATATCGTGAATGAGATCCATGCGCATGATACTCAAGCCGGTTTCTGGGTCGATTATCTCCGCAAGCGCCTGTCTGGCAAGCGTTTCAATGCTTTCCGTTTCCACAGGTTTTCTCCTCATGACAGAAGATCCGGCTCCAACCTCTCCCAGATCACCCGAATGGCCTGGTTCGCAGGGGAGTCGCCATCCTCCACTACGCAGTGACGATGAACCATGGACCGAATCACTTGGGGATCGTACGGAATTCGGCCGAGAACCGTAGCATGGGCTCGTGCTGAGACCTGCTCTATTTGTTCGGCTACTTCAGGGTTCACGTCATATTTGTTGATCACCACTGAAACAGGAATCCTGAACCCGCCCACGAGCTGCATAGCACGCTCCATATCGTGCAGCCCAGAGAGCGACGGCTCGGTCACAATCAAGACGCGATCCGCTCCCGTAATCGAAGAAATCACCGGACAACCCAATCCAGGAGCCCCGTCTACCAGGATCAGAGGTATGTCCTGTTTTCTCGCCAGAACCTTTGCCTGATTTCTGACGAGCGCCACCAATTTGCCGGAGTTTTCTTGACCAGGCAGAAGGGCAGCGTGGACCATAGGTCCGAAGCGAGTTTCCGAAATGAACCAATGCCCATTCAAACCCTCTTCAAGAGAGATAGCCTGCTCCGGACAAACATGAAAACAGACCCCACAGCCCTCGCACGAGAGGGGATTGACTACCAGTTCCTCTGAGATCGCCCCAAAGCGACACGATTCCCTACAAGTCCCGCATTGAGAGCACTTTTCAGCATCAATCCTCGCCTTGACCCCCCCCCGGAAGTCTTCCTCGTGGATGGTTCTCGGATGGACCAGGATGTGCAAGTCAGCCGCATCCACGTCGCAGTCGGCCAGCACCTTGTCTTTGGCAAGGAACGCGAAACATGCTGTCAGACTCGTCTTTCCCGTACCGCCCTTACCGCTGATTATGACGAGTTCTTTCATGAAAGCGCTTCCTTGAGATTTGACTTGCTGCCGTTTATCAATTCGGTGATCTTCTTAAATATTTCTAGGAACTCCCTGATATATTGAGGAGCCGAGACCACGAGAAGATTCCCCCGTGCGTAGCCCTCCGCGATGTGCAGATCGTGGGGTATCTCTGCCAACAGCGGTATGTCCATCTGCATACAGAACTTGTGAACTTCCCTGTCCCCAACGTCTGAGCGGTTCAGAATCACGCCAAGAGGGATTGCGAGATGAGAGATTGCCTCGACTGCTATCTTCAGATCGTGCAGTCCGAAAGGAGTGGGTTCCGTAACCAAAATAATAAAGTCAGACCCCATGACCGTGTGGATCACTGGACAGGACGCACCGGGAGGAGCGTCAAGGATCGCCAATTTGTGAGGGTTGATCTTCGCTTTGACTGCCCTTATGAGCGGGGGAGACATGGCTTCTCCTATCCTTAGACGTCCGTGGACGAACTCAACCGGGCCGGCCAATCCAGTCTCGATTACTCCTAATTCGCGGCATCCCTCTGTTATCGCCTTCTCGGGACAGAGCAGCGAACACCCCCCGCATCCGTGACACATCTCCGGGAACGTGAGAACCTGATTCCCGATGACAACGATAGAGCTGAACCGACACACCTCGCCGCACTTCCCGCACAGCGTGCATTTGTCCATCTCGACAATCGGAACCGGAACGGTTATGGATTCAAACGTTTCCAGGACCGGCTTCATAAGGATGTGGCAATTGGGCTCCTCCACGTCACAGTCCAGCAGTTGAGCCGAGGAACCGAGAACCGTCGCCAAGCTTGTGGCAATGGTGGTCTTTCCGGTTCCTCCCTTTCCACTGGCCACACTGATTATCATTGGTCTCACCAATGCCCCTCAGCGTTCGGCTTGTCAGTAAAGGCAACCTCGTTCCTGTTCAGGCGGTCGAAGGCTTCTTTCACTGTTCCGGATTGCCCGATGACAACCTTTATGCCCGCAGCTTTGAGTGTGGTGAAGGCGTTTGGTCCGCAGTGGCCGGTCATAAGCACATCCACCTTCCTGTCGGCCAGGAACTTGGCGGCCTGGATACCTGCGCCCCTCATGGCATTGAGGTTCT
>CAIXMD010000331.1 GCA_903920415.1 uncultured Desulfomonile sp. | reverse complement strand
ATCACGACCATCCGGGTAATAGTCAGGGTTTTCAAGCGTCACCAGACCAAAATGGTCGAAGAACCTGTCCCCGGGTTGGAAGGTATCCGTGAGCACGACCGCCTTGGCATGACAAGTGGAGCATGTCGCGTTGTTCTGCTCCTTGGAAAAGTCTCGCCCACCGCGTGTTAGTTTCAGATCTTTCGGAACTGTTCCCTTTGGGGCCGCTTCGCAGACACGAATGTGCTCATCAGCAGGACCGTGGCAGGTCTCGCAGTTGATGCCCGGCTCCTTCCAGACCGTACGGTACGTGTCAGTCTTCAGGTCATAGTTCGTGGAGACCTGGCTCACGTGGCACCCGTAACAGGCGGTGTTGAAGGTGTACTGCCAGTCCTTCCAGTGTATCGGTTCATCAGTCTGACCCGGAAAGTGCCGCACCCCGCTCCCAGCCATGTTGAACCATTCCTTCTTGTTCACGTCGTATGCTACGGGCAGAGTCTGGAGCCGACCGCGATCCATGGCCGTGAGAAAGTAATAGACATTCTTACCGCCCATTGCGTGATCTATCCGGTATTTCTTCTCGCCTCCGGGACCTCGTTCAATGACCCAACCGATCTCGCCGGCGGTATCCGCACGGTACCAGGAGTCCCCGATAACAATCTCTTCCGTCTGGGGGGAGAGCTTGTCGCGTGCCAATTCAGCGGTATACGGCTGCATTGCCAGCCCGTGGTGCGAAGGTGCCCACAATTGGTAGAATTTCTCGTGGCACTTGCGGCAACTTACAGATCCCGTGTAAACAGCCAGCCTTGATGTGGGGTTTGTGGTTTTTCCCGGTTCAGCCCTCAACTCAAACCGGCTGAGAAAAAAGAATCCTATTCCCACACCACAGAAAACTAAACTTAGCAGGAAAAGCTTGAAACTTCTCATGAAACTCTCGATGCCGGTGTCCGGGCAGTCATGGACACGGAACAGGGGAAGGGTCGTTATGTTTTTTGACCATTTAACTCAACTACAATTATAGTCTTTCGGTTGTCAAAAACCAAATGGCTGGATAATGATGGCCGGCAGGCACGACTGGGTTCATCTCAAAAGCGGCTCAACCAGAACAATGACTCGAAATGAAGGTCACTCCGACTGTTCTGTCTCTGCAACTTCAGCGACTTCCTCCTCGGATTTCTTCGGCGTAGCCACAGTAGCCAGGGCCACTCCTTCGTCCTGAAGAACCGACACCCCTTTTGGCAAAGTAATCTGCCCCACATGGATGGATTGGCCAACATCCAGGCTGGTGACGTCAACAGTTATGACACTGGGAATATCATCGGGCAGGCAGGAGATGCGGAGTTCCCTCGAGGCCACCTGAAACAGGCCTCCCTTGTCTATTCCCACAGGTTTTCCTTCGAATTCGAGGGGAACTGTCACCTCAATGGACTCATCCATAAAAACTTCCAGGAAATCAAGGTGAAATATGGTTCCATCAAGTGGTCTGATCTGTCGTTCCTTGAGTATTGCGCTACGACTCATCGTGGTACCATCATCCCGGATTTTAAGTTCAAAAATGGGATTGGTACCGGCTTGCTCTATGGCCTTTCGGAATTCGAGAACATCGAATATGAGTTTGATGGAATCGGTCTTCCTTCCGTAGAAAACTGCAGGGGCTTTTCCTGATGCTCTCAGGCGACGTGCCTGGCCTTTTCCTGTTTCAGAGCGCTTGTCAACCGTCAATGCTATCTTGTTCATATCTTACTCCGACGGGAGAACCGACTGGGCAGCACCATTGGCCGGCATACTGTTCCCGTATATGTTATCATACAAAAAGCTCCGAGACCGAAACCTCTCTGTATATCCT
>CAIXMD010000330.1 GCA_903920415.1 uncultured Desulfomonile sp. | reverse complement strand
AGTAAATTTCGAAAGGGTTTAAAAAGGGCCTCACATCCCCACGCCATTAAATTGGTAACTTTGCAGGAAAAGCGTTTTGCCTCAAGAACGAAGTCAGGTCTTGCAGTTCGTAGCGAAGGAAACCGGCCGCCTGCTTTACTGGAATAATTGCAACACGGCCCATCGGTGAGGAGCAGTCATGGCGACGCTGGGGTACACCACATTGAACGAATGACCTGGCTTCCACACCTCGGGCAAGTATCGTCGCAAGGATCGAGGAATGCTCTGCATCGGCCGCAGAATCTTGGGGTATCAGTCTCCAGCGGGGGTACTGGGGATCCACAGCGGGAACAAAACTCTCGGCCCTCCATCGTGTAGGCCCCGCAATTGGGACAGGCGATAACCGCTCCTTCTCCTATGGGAGGAAAGGGATAGGTTCTCAAGAATTCACGAATTCTGCGATTCATGAGCCAACCCATGAAAATCATGAGAGGTATGAGGGAAAACATGGCTGTTTTTGGGTGTAAGGCTACCAGGAAATCGTATGAACCGTGCAATCCGGTAGCAGTAAGAAACCCTTTCAAAATTATCAACAATTCATCGTTCCTGCGAAAGCGAGCAAGCCCCATTGAATAACCCCACATGGATGCGAACATTACGTGGGCAGGTGTCGCATACACTGTCCTAGAAACGAGAATTCCCGGACCCATGTGTCCCATGTAAACTATGTTCTCAACTGAGGCAAAAGCTAGGGCTGCCGTAGAAGAGTATACTATCCCGTCGATGGGTTCTCTAAAATCCGGACTCCTATATATCGCCATCCACACAGCCAGAAGTTTGAAGAATTCTTCATTAGGAGCGATGACCAAGAAGCTTGCTATGGCAGAGCGAAACAGATTTTCTTGGGCTAATTCGACTCCGGTTAAGAGTTCCACGACGAGAGCGGGAATACAGGAGGCGCAACCCCAAATGAAAACGTGAACAATGTTCGAGAACGACTTCGGCTGACGTCTGCTCTTGCGGTAGAAATATAACAGCCATGCGAGACCCGGGGCAAGCCCCAGAATTGAATAAAGAAAATCCAGATCCTTACCTCTCAATTGACTTTGCTATCCGGACCGTATAACACGGAACCAAAGACGAGCCAAGAGCGGTTTTGCTCCGAAGCAATCTTCCATAATGCACAATTATCCCGGAGTCTAAGCGTGACAGCACCAAATTCAGTGTCTTTACCTCGTTTCCAGTCGCTGGAAGATCTGGTTCAAGTGGAAAATTTGGTGAAGCTGTTTCCTGTTAAACACGGGTTATTTGGGCCTGATGATAAAAAAATCCATGCGGTGGACGGTTTGGATCTAGCCATCGTGAGGGGTGAGACGCTTGGCCTTGTTGGGGAGTCAGGTTGCGGCAAGTCAACGCTGGGAAGACTGATATTGAGACTGGAAAAGCCTACATCCGGAAGAATTCTTTTTGAAGGGAATGACATCAGCTCCCTAGGCTCAGCAGAGATGAAACAGGTGAGACGAAAGATGCAGATAATCTTTCAAGACCCCTATTCATCATTAAATCCACGCAAAACAGTGAAAAGCATTATCATGGAGCCGCTTATTATTCATGGGATAGGGACCCGGCCCCAACGTATTGAAAAAGTTTTTGCCCTGATGGCAGAAGTAGGGTTGAGGCCCGAGTATGCCGCCAGGTACCCTCACGAATTTTCAGGGGGGCAAAGGCAAAGAATTGGAATTGCGAGAGCTTTAGCTCTAAATCCCAGCCTCATCGTGGCAGACGAACCAGTCTCAGCATTGGATGTTTCCATCCGTTCCCAGGTACTCAACCTTCTCGAGGAGCTTCAGGAGAAATATGGCCTTACCTACCTGTTCATCTCGCATGACTTGTCGGTAGTGGAGCATATATCAGACAGGGTTGCAGTCATGTACCTGGGGAAGATTGTAGAAACAGGTTCAAAAGAGAGGATTTACGACAGTACACTCCACCCCTACACAGAAGCTTTGCTCAGCGCTGTTCCAATACCGGATCCTTGTGCAGTGCGAAATCGCATCATTTTAGAAGGAGATGTGCCCAGTCCCATTGATCCTCCATCTGGGTGCCGCTTTCATCCTCGGTGTCGGATCAGACAAGCAATATGCAGCGAAAAAGAACCTCGGTTAAATGACGTCGGAGATGGACATCTGGCCGCGTGCCACGTTCGGGCTCCCGTTTGATCCCGACCCTGAAGTCAAACCTACTGCCATCATAAACCACAACAGAGATTTACGTCGCTCCATCTGGCCATCCTCCGTCAGAGGTTGACACTGATCTATCAGGCTCTTCCCAGTAGAAAGAGATACGGCAAATTCCATGCAACTCCTCTTGCCGCATTTTGAACAATTTGTTCCAGGCAGCCGTTTGAATATTTCCGTTGCGCCGATACCTTGTCGATGCTCATGGTCCGGTTTAATCGAAAACCTTCTATCCCATGCGGCGCAGATAAGGTCTATTGAACTCCGGAGCATCATCCAGAAATCAAGCAGATCATCGGCTCTTGTAATGACGAGAGCTTCAGATGAAAAAACCAACAACCTATGCTCTTCCTCGAATGCAAGAACCGGCACGTTGGGACGGTAAGCACCCCCTCGTATCAGGCGTGCCATAATGGGTATCAAATGGCCGAACGGTTTTCCCGAACTGATCTCGACCCGCAATCTGATCGGGTCAGAAATGCTGGGACGTACTGTGTCAATACGAAGCTCTCCAAGAATTTCTCTCCATTTTTCATCTGGCGGCAGGGCTTCGGGAAGGTCTCTTCTGAATGGTTGATACCGTATTACTCCACTTATAGATGTTTCACCGTGCGGCAGGGCCGCCAAGAAAGGTCTTAAACTTCCAGTGGCCAGGATTACAGGAGCCACCAATCCTTGACAAAATCTCGGTATTTGGAGAGTTTCCAGGTAGATTTCCGATTTCAGTAAAACCTGTAAAGCATTCTCATAAGATTGTTGGTCGCGAAAAATTACTGCGTTGGCCATGCTTACCAATATAAAATGATATCGTGTTGAAGACTGTCAAGGCCGGAGAAAAATTAGAGCCGTCCGCGACTAAAAATTGCCACCATTTGAAAACAACAATAAATCTTGCGCAGCCGGAACGCTCGACTCCCCTCTATCGCGCAAGGGAAAGACGCTTTCCTTTTTGGATCTTTTGATT
>CAIXMD010000329.1 GCA_903920415.1 uncultured Desulfomonile sp. | reverse complement strand
GTCTACGTCTCCGTCATGGCACCGGCAGGACGGTCTGGTTTCCCGATCTACGCCAGCCAGCCCGACTTGGATATTCCCACGGTCTACTACGGATATCTTGACGTCTCTGTGAGAAATCGGAGCCAAAAGCTGAAGCTTGACATAGAACCCGGAGTCCGGGAACTCAAAGGTCGCCCCGGTGACAAGAAGGCCGTTGCCCTGAAAGTGACCGACCAACGCGGCACGGGGGTAGTATGCGAACTCGCGGTTTGTGTTGTTGATGAGGCGGTCCTTGCTCTCACGAAGTTCACTACCCCTGACTTGTCTTCCCTTCTGAGGTTTAATCTTGCCTTATCCGTATTCTCAGGAGATCTGAGGCTGGACCTGGTGAGCCAGGACCTTTTCCGGGCTTTCTTGAGCCGACCGTTGACAGGCGGAGGGGACGGTTCCGGAGATGTCGTTGCAAGCTTGAGAAAAGATTTTCGTCCTGTTGCCTTCTTCAATCCGGCCGTAATGACAGACCGGTCTGGACAAGCAACCGTCGAATTTGTACTCCCGGACTCCACCACAACATACCGAATTTATGCCGTGGCATGTGATAAGGGCTCAGGAATAGCTTCAGCAGACAGAAATCTGCTCGTCACAAAAGAGTTTTTCATTGAACCATCGCTGCCCAGATTTTTTGTGGCCGGCGATCACGCCACCTTCCCCATAACCCTGAAAAATGGCACAGGCGTCCGTGGCAAAGTTAATCTCGAAGCTTCGTCTTCAAAGAATGTAGCGGTGGAACGTCTTGAATCAAACGTCACATTGGAACCTCACTCTTCTGAGTCGGCAAAAGCATCAATCTTGGTGGCCGGCGGTTCGGACAAAGGATCGCTGCGTTTTCATGGTACATTTAGTGGAGATTCCGCCCGCTACTCGGATGCCATTGAACTCAGCTTTCCCGTTTACTCGAGATTTCTCCCGGTGCACCGGGCAATGATCGGCGATTTTGTTCGAGAAACAGACATATTGGTGAATATGCCGGATGCCGTGCGACACCATAATCCCAACGAAGTGAACCCGGCTGATTACAAAGCATATTTGACCCTGGCAGCAACTGACTGGGCGAGGATTGAGCCTGGCTTGAAATACTTACTGACGTATCCGTACGGATGCCTTGAGCAGACGAGTTCCGGAATAATACCATTGGCGGGAATTGGATCCCTTATCAAGTCAGGAACTTTCCCTGGTATATCCGAAGGCGAGGTTAATAGGTTTCTCCTTAGCGGCCTGGATCGACTGTTGTCGATGCAGTTGGCGACCGGCGGTTTCCCCTATTGGCCTGGTCAACTTAACCCCTCATTATGGGGGACTGTCTATGCTGCTTTTGCGCTCACCGAGGCAAGATCAGCCGGTTATGACGTTCCTGAAGATAGATGGGAAAAGGCCCTTCAATTTATCAAGGAGAATCTATTTCGAAAAGATAAGGATGTGCATCAGGACGCTGTCTGGACAAGAGAATGGGCGGTGTTCAACCTGGCAGCGGGCGGCATGCTCACCACCCATGAACTAGCCACTTTTTTTGAAAACTACGATTCCATCGGCCCGCAGGCTAAAGCTCTTCTCATTCTGTCGGCCAAGAGAGTGGGTTATTTACCGGATTCAAAACTTGCCGAACTCGTAGGAAAGCTTCAGCCCCGCTATGACCTAAGCCGAACTAATTATAATGATTCTACTTTTCGAGAGCTAGCCATCTGCCTGATGGCCGCGGTAGAAACAGGCTCAGCTCTGGATAAGGCAGATACCTGGGCCGGCACGCTGTTACGAGGACTCAGGCCCGAGGGACGCTGGGTCTCCACTGCGGACACCGGGTGGTGCCTCCTGGCCCTGAGCCGTTATTATAAAGGCAAAGAACCGCCCAAAATCGGCAAAATCAGTTTTCGCATAAACTACGGCGGAGAACAGTTATCCGAGGTTACATCGTCAGAGAGCACTGCTTATGTGGAAATCGATGCGAGAAAGCTCCTGGAGGGCAAAAAGATGCACTTGGAAGCCGATACGACCCGATTGGTAAATTACGTCCTGCACATAACCTATCCCGAATCAACTTCCGACTCCTCACACCTTTCAAGAGGGTTCAGTCTCCGAAAGACCATGGAGAATCTGAACGGTAAAAAGGAGATAAATGTTGGAGATGTAATCAGGGTTACTCTTGACATGACACTTCTGGATACAAATAAAAAAGATCGTGACGGTAGTTTCGAATACCTGGTCCTGGAGGATGCCGTGCCTGCCGGTATGGTGCCTATCAACTCTGATTTGAAGACAGAAGGGCTTGAACGAGGAGACATTTCAGAGTCAAGCGGTTCCCGCGCCGGTTCGGCTAATGATTTCACGCCTACCTATGCGGAATTCCGCGATGACGGGGTGCGAGTGTTCAAGAACAGTGCCTTGCAGGGTAATTACCAGTATTCTTACCTTGCCAGGGCTGTGGCGGAAGGCGAATTCTGGATGCGAGGGTCAAAAATTTCTCTCATGTACAATCCTGAACTCTATGCCGTGGAGCATGGGCAAGTCATAAAGATTTTTCCTGTCTCCAAATGACGGGCCGGGAGCGTAATGTTTCGGAAAATTCCGGAAAATTTCTTGACTTACTTAATTTCGAATCTATAATTACACTAATACAATTGTTCTCATGGGCTGTGTATTAATGGAGGTTCTTGAGTTGACATCAGGGACTATGGTTTGGTTTATGGGGTGAATTTAATGGTATATACCGACGCCCGAGCATGGCTGGAGGCTCACGAGCTTATCGAATGTAAGCCGTTGAAGGGTCGCTGGACACGCAAAACATGTCTTGAAATAGCGAGGAGAGTACGCAAAGCCCCGCGCAATGCCAAGTCTCAAGCGGATCTGCCTCCGTTGAGAACAATCCCCTGCGCCAACTGCCCGATCCTGGCCGCGCTTGAAAAATAGCCATTGACCAATCGTACATAAAAAATTGACTTCTACATCTGCCTGCCTGGAGGGAACCCTTATGTGGAGATGTCTGAAGTGATCTTCTCAATCTGTTCTCGAATGACCTTCTCAACAGTATCGAGCAGCTTGTGCTCAATTTCCTCGCGCAGCAAGGCCATCACCTCTTCACGTTCAGGTTCGGAAAATAGGTTCTCCACTGTTCCAGCGATCGCAGCTTTGAGCGCGGAACTCACCTCCTCCTTAGAAGGCATGAGAGACACAATAGATTGGTCTATCCTGGACAAAATTTCATCTCGACTGGGGAG
>CAIXMD010000328.1 GCA_903920415.1 uncultured Desulfomonile sp. | reverse complement strand
TACATAGAGGACAGTTGTTTACGACCATCGCCCCAGACCCCATACCCGTTAGGGACCATCAAGATGACTCAATCTCTAATCCATCTCTCCACAAATCGCGAGATAAAAATGAACCCCAGTAGATCTGCCCCCTTAACTGAGGATTTACCCTTGCTCACAGCAGGATTTTCTGTTATAAACATGTCGTTTTAAAAATCGGGCTTGCAGAACTGAGGCGAATATGGTGGCTGTACTTGGCAACTTCCAAATTAAGACCAAAATTCTTTTCGGGACAGGCGGAATTTCAGTTCTAGGTAATACTGCTCGAGACGTTGGAGCGGAAAAGTTTCTCCTGGTAGCTGACCCAGCTCTCGAAAAGTATGGCACTTTGGATAAGGCACTGGCCAGCTTGAGCGAAGTCGGCTTGGAGGGTAAGATATTTTTGGATGTTGAACCTGAGCCATATCTCGACAACGCCGATCAGGCTGCTGATCTCGGGAGGGCTAGTAGAGTTGATCTAGTAATCGGAATGGGTGGTGGATCAGCAATGGACACCGCCAAGGCTGCGGCGACAATTATTACAAACGGAGGAAGAGCTGAAGACTACATAGGATTGAATCGGGTAGAACATCCAGGAGTTACTTCGATCATGATTCCCACGACAGCGGGCACAGGCGCTGAAGTCACCTTTACAGCAGTGTTCACCAACAGACAAACTAAAGCAAAAGGAGGCATAAACAGCCATCATCTATTTCCAGACATTGCCCTGCTGGATCCTGAGCTGACCCTTTCACTTCCACCCAATGTAACAGCAGCTACCGGAATGGACGCATTGACTCATGCAATCGAGTCGGTGACGAGCCGATCTTCCACGGTATTCACCGAAGCTCTGGCTCTCACTGCTGTTCGCCTGATTTCAGAGAATCTCCGACAAGCGGTTTTTCATGGAGAAGATATTCATGCTCGAGAAAATATGCTGTTCGGCAGTCTCTTGGGTGGCATGGCTCTGGCTAACGCGGGCGTGGGAGCAGCGCACGCACTTGCCTATCCCCTCGGAGGACATTACCGGATTTCCCATGGGCTCGCGAACGCGATACTTATTCCTTATGTAATGGAGTTCAATCTGCCTGCTGCAGAGAGATCTTTAGCCTTGATTGCCAAGAGCATGGGAGAACCCGTTGAGGCTCTGCCGCTGCGTAAGGCTGCTGCCACCGCCGTAGAAGCAGTCAGAACACTTTGCAGTGACATCGGAATTCCATCTAACCTGACTGAAATAGGCGTACCACTTGGAGATATCGCCGTTTTGGTGGAAGGAGCCTTGAAGGTAACCCGCCCTGTGGAGAACAACCCTAGACTCCTTGGAAAAGAAGAAGCTACAAGAATTTATGAGCGAGCTTTCGGCTGAACCTCTCTGTTAGGTTCAGGATTGTCTCGTTTGAAGATCATGGTGCCTGCTCATCAGCAAGTTTTTCCAACCTTTCTTACTTTACTACCACAGACCTTCAGCGAGGTTGTTAGATTCTGAGGAGGATTTATGCCCGGATACGAATGGATAGGAACAGAGGAAAAAGAACAAATTAAGGACGTACTAGACACAGGCATCTTCTTTCGCTACGAGTTCAAGAACGAGAGGAATGGTATTTACAAGGTCAAAGAGTTTGAAGAAAGATTTGCAGCTTATAATGGAGCTGTCTATGCCCATGCGGTTACTTCTGGAACCTCAGCTCTTAAAGTAGCGCTTGCCGCTTTGGGTGTAGGGCCCGGAGACGAGGTGATCACACAGGGCTTCACTTTCGTTGCAACCTTTGAAGCTATCATTGAAGCAGGCGCTATTCCGATACCATCGGAAATTGACGAAACCCTCAACATGGACCCCCAAGATTTTGAGAAGAAAATCACCAGTCGGACGAAGGCGGTGATACCTGTTCATATGCTTGGTTCTCCAGCCCGGATCAAAGAGATCTTAACCATTGCACAAAGACACAATATCAAGGTGATTGAAGACACGGCTCAGGCCCTTGGGGCAGAAGTGGAAGGAAGAAAAGTAGGAACCTGGGGAGAAATGGGGACATTTTCCTTCGATTTTTATAAGACCATCACTACGGGTGAAGGCGGCATGGTTGTCACCAACAACAGGGACCTCTACTTGAGGGCTTCAGAATATGCTGACCACGGTCACGACCATAATCCGGCGGTAGGACGCGCATTGGAAGGAAGAAACTTTCTTGGATTCAACTACAGGATGACCGAACTGAATGGAGCTATAGGACTTGCTCAACTCAGTAAACTTCCTGAAATGATAAAGGTGCAGGAAAAGAATCAGGCCAGCATAAGAAAAACCTTGGAGAGTATTCAAGGTGTGACCATGAGAAGGCTGCCGGATGAAGGAAAAGACAGTTTCACTCATATTTGTTTTCTCCTCCCGGATGCGGAAAAAGCTATAGCCTTTCATAAGGGTTTAACCGAAAAAGGATTAACCGCTATATACTTCAAGAACAATCTTTGGCATTTTCTTCCAAATTGGGAGCACTTGATCGAAAGAAAAACAGCATGGCCGGGTCCTCTCCCTTTCGCCGGCATGCCGAATGCCAGAGAGGTCGTATATTCAAAGGACATGCTGCCCAAGACCACCAGTATTGTCGAGAGACTGCTGGTTATACCTATTTTCCTCAAAATGGACACAGACACTTTAGCCCGTATAGAGATGGAACTTAAGACAATAGGCAATAAGATTTTGCAATGAACTCGACTTTTACACCCTTCTTGCTTTGTTGGACAACCCAGGCAATGACATAAAAGCTATTGATGGTTTAATTGCAGCGTATATGAGTCAACCAGTGGAAGTAGAGAAAGTAAAGGCTGTTGGGTTCATTCCGGCAAGAGAGCAATCCACTCGCTTCCCTGGAAAGCCGCTGGCCGACATATGCGGAAGGCCCATGATAATGAGGGTGTACGAAAGGGCAGTTGGTTCGTTGCTTTTGGACAATGTATATGTCGCAACAGACTCAGGTGAGATATTCGACATGGTCTGCGGCTTGGGGGGACAGGCGCTCATGACATCCCGAGAGCATCCTTCAGGGACCGATAGAATTGCTGAGGCAGCGGTTCAATTAGGACTCGACGGAATGGATATCGCAGTTAATATTCAGGGAGATCAACCTCTCTTCGATTCAGTCATGATTGAAGAGGTCATGCAACCACTATTGTCTGATCCTGCAATCCCCATGAGTACCCTGATCTACAAGATTGTAAATGATGATGAGATAACTCATCCCAATGCGGTTAAGACCGTTGTGGACAAAGACGGCTTTGCCATGTACTTCTCGAGGGCTACAATTCCTTTCTTCAGAGATCTAAAATCAGCGCCAGTTTACTACAAGCATCATGGAATATACGCGTATCGTAATGATTTTCTTCAGAAATTCAGTGCCCTGCCGAGAGGATTCTTGGAGCAGGCAGAGGGTCTGGAACAGCTCAGGGCAATGGAAAATGGATTTCGTATAAAGGTAGTAATCACTGAGAAGGATTCAATTGAGGTTGATACGCCGGTAGATTTGGAACGGGTCAGGGCAGCTTATGGAAAGATCATTTGACAAAATGTAATTACCGGCTATAAGTGCAGAGAGGAATTGAGGACTATCATCCAACACCGGCCCTTTTAGGATGAATTCATCTGTACGATTATAAACTAAAAGGCATCGTTAAGGGAGCTTTAAACTCTTTGGCTTGGCCAAAGGGTGATAAGGAAAGGCGTTAGAAGTGAGTAGAGAAGACAATATTAAAGTTGAAGGAACCGTGGTCAAGGTTCATTCGGGAGGAATGTATCAGGTTGAAACCGACGATGGCAGAAGCATTAGGACAAAATTGTCCGGCAGGATGTCTAGGTTCAGAATAAAAGTACTTCTAGGCGACCGAGTGACAGTCGCTCTATCCCCCTATGATCTCTCCCATGGCTTGATAGTGTATCGCGGCAAGTGAGGCTCTGCAATACAAGGAGCTTATCTCAGCGCGCAAAATAAGACAAATTTCCATAAACGGCTTTCATCTGTTAGAAATAGACTATCGATCAGGCTGTTTTCTTTGAATTACGAGGTCACCTCCATCCTGAACATTTAATTTGATTAATTAAATTAGCTTATTGGATTCATTATCCTTCTTTCTTGAAAGATTCCTTCAAATTTTCTGGCTCCTCAAATGACTATCATATTGGGAGATAAGTAATGGAAATTCTGATGCTAGGCACCGGTAGCGCATGGTGCGTTCCTGAGCATTCTTGCAACTGTGCTATATGCACGATGATGACAGATCGAAGGGAAGAACGGACGAGGACATCCTTTCTGGTAAAGAGCATGGAAAGCATTCTGGTGGATTGCGGACCTGATCTGCGTGCCCAGATGATCGCTCATGGCGTAAAACGTCCTGATTTAATACTTATCACCCACGAGCACGGTGACCATTTTCTTGGGCTGGACGATCTATTGGCTTTCAGAAGGTCTGTACCCGAACACTCATGGACCCCCATTCCGGTATATGCCACCGAACAGACCTGGAAATCCATCGAAATTCGTTTTGGGTATCTCCTGAACTCCCTAATTGAAAGACGTCTTGCGTTCCCAGGACTTCCTCTCGAACGCACCACTGCCAGGATAACCCCTTTCAAGACCTTTCACGGGGAGTCTGCTAATGGCTCTGTGGGATATGTCTTGGAGACACAAGAGGCAGACGGCTGGATAAAGATAGTTTATACCTCGGATTTTATGACGATAGAAGACGAGCCCGGCATTCTTAGTGAGCCTGATGTCTTGATCATTCAGTCTCACTGGCTCAACGAACCTCACGAAAATCGGCCATCCCACATGAGCTTTCAGAATGCCATAGAGTACATCAGGAGATGGAAACCCAGGAAAGCAACCTATCTGGTTCATATCTCCGATGGAGACCAGGTCCCAGGAGATTCGTGCAACAACTTTCTGAAAAAACTCACCCCTTTGTCTCCTCTGTCCGAGCCTAATTCAAGCATTCCTTACCCGGTTCCCCGCTGTGCATCAGAGTGGCAGGACGTGGTGGACAGGATATGCAGGGATTACGGGATCCCTGGGCCGGTGGTTGTAACTCGAGACGGTATGAAGATCACCCTCGACTAATTCGGGCCATGAAAAAATTGTGATGTCCTTTTTGCTTCCAACCGCTTCTCCTAATTAATTGTAACAGTTGAGAAGCCTTTGCACTTTCGGCGAACCAGCCGAGTTACCACTGAGGTGATTATGGATGAAGATCTAAAGACAAAAACGGCGAAAACGGCAAAACTGTATTTCGACGGCTACCCAAATGAGAGACCCTTTGATCTGTGGCGCTCGTTCGACAAAAACTTGGCCAAAGATCTCTCCCTGTTCATCACCGGCCAAATTTATGCTCGGGAGCGCATACCACATCCCACGCGACAACTTGTCAGTGTAGGTGCGCTGACGGTTCTTGAACGAACCGATGAACTGAAGCTTCATATTTACGGTGCACTAAACGTTGGGTGCAACCCGCGGGATGTGGCGGAAGTAATTTTTCAATGCGGGATTTACGGTGGAATGCCGGTAGTTAATAGGGCGTTAAAGATTTTAAGGGAGGTCCTCCAGGAGAGAAGCCAGTGGCCGCTTGAAGCAATGGAAGATTAAATCGGTAATCCAGCTTGGTCCGCATCGAATAACTCCAGAAAAAAACAGAGTTTCCCCTGAAGGCTGCAGCTTCAAGGAACTAGGGTGGGCGTAGTATCAATCGTCGAGGATAAATTCGAAATCATCTTCTTCAGGAGCTAGTTCGAGTTCGATATCATCCGAAGAGGATTGAATCCTGAAAAGTTGGCTAAAATCAGCTTCTGGTGGCTCATAATTCATTTCTAATCTGGTGCGGGTCAATGTCAGATCGCTGCCACAGGAGGGACATACAAGATTGTGGTCAAAACTTACATAACCACACTGGTCGCACTTCAAAGTGAGCCTCCGGACTGCCTTCCGATGCGATTGATGAACTATAAGATTAGCATGAAACACTCTATGAATCAATCCAATCAAGAGCTGGCGAGGGTCAGACATTGCTTGCAGCAAGTTGCAGTAGAAATGTGTCTTATTGTTCTCATTGTTGGACTGTTGGGTTGTGCAAGCGTTCCTCACTCAGGACGTCGTCAATTCAATATGGTTTCGGACAGCCAATTGAATGCACTTGCCCTGAAAGCATTCAACGATGTGGTGACCAAAGAACCGGAGTCAAAGGATCAACGAATCAACGATGTTGTGCGGAAAGTAACAGATCGGATAAGTAAAGCCGCAGAGGCCATCGACAAACCGGGGTTCAACTGGGACGTTCGAGTGATTGACAAGGACATACCCAATGCTTTTTGTTTGCCGGGAGGCAAAATTGTTGTCTATACCGGTATAGTTCCTTATGCAAAAAATGAAGCCGGGTTGGCAGCCATAGTAGCTCATGAAGTGGCGCATGCTGTGGCGCGCCATGGTGGTGAACGAATCAGCCAAAAACTGGCTCTTCAAAGCGCGGTAGGGCTCGGCGGAGAAATCTTGAGAAACAAAGATGGTAGCCTCGACACAAGGTCACGAATAATTCTTGGGGCCATGGGGCTGGGAGGTACTGTCGGGATCATCCTTCCGTTCAGCCGCACTCATGAATTTGAAGCAGATCGGATTGGTCAAATATATATGGCACAAGCAGGGTACGAACCATCTGAGGCAGTAAAGCTTTGGGACCGGATGTCTAGAATAAAGAAGCCTCCTATTCCGTTGTGGTTGTCAACTCACCCCGCCGATGAGGATCGTGTTTCTAAACTGGCAGAGAACCTTAGTGCTGCGCAAAAAATTTATCAGGAATCTCCTGTGAAGTTCGGCCTAGGGAGCACTCTCTGAGATCCAATTGCTTGAATAGCTTTTTTTGGGCTCACACCGAGACCCTTACGATGAGATGTTCGTGGTTTTGTACGAGTGCCGCGCTTTTCAGTTCTGACTCATCGAAAAAAAGGAACTTTCTACGAGGCCATTTTGGGCTTAATGGGCTGTTTGTCTGTTCAAAATGAGAAAACCGACAGTGCCCGCAACAAGTGATCCAAGCAAAATGCTAATCTTTGAACTTTGAACAATTTCGGGATTGACGAAAGCCAACAACGTTATGAAGATTGACATCGTAAACCCGATACCTCCAAGAAAGCCAGCACCAATGATATGCTTCCAATACAAGTCAGTTGGCAATTGGGATAAGCCCAATTTCACCGCCAAAACACTGAACAGAGTAATTCCTAGCGGTTTACCAAAGAACAAGCCTGTTAAAATTCCTAAACTGTTGGATGTTGCCAAACCATCAATCCAGTTTCCTGTTAGAGCAATACCAGTATTTGCCAGTGCAAAAAGCGGCATGATGCTAAAAGCTACGGGTTTATGCAAAAAATGTTGCAACTTGTAAGATGGTGATTCTTCATCTCCACGTGCGAACGGAATAGCAAAGGCAAGAAGAACTCCTGCTATGGTAGCGTGGATACCAGACTTGAGCATAAAGTACCACATGAAAAATCCAAGAATGAGATAAAGGGGTAGTCGATGTACACCGAGACGATTTAATATCAACAAACCTGTAAATATCACTAAAGCCAAGACTAGATATAGAAGTGAGAAATCCCCCACATAAAACAGAGCGATAATGATGATTGCACCCAAGTCGTCTATGATGGCTAGTGCTGCAAGAAAAATCTTTAGAGATATTGGAACTCTACTACCCAATAGCGCAAGCACTCCAAGTGCAAAAGCAATGTCTGTTGCCATTGGAATACCCACACCTGCTTGTGTTTCAGTTCCCCGATTGAGAAGAAAGTGAAGTAGGGCAGGTGTTGCCATACCACCAATGGCGGCAAAAATTGGTAGCGTTGCGTTTTTTAGGTCAGACAGTTCCCCAATATAAAGTTCCCTTTC
>CAIXMD010000327.1 GCA_903920415.1 uncultured Desulfomonile sp. | reverse complement strand
TTTCAAGGGTACCGCCTTCGAGCCTTCATAATCAACCTTTGAAGGAGACGCACAACAGCGGGGATTCGTTCCATGATTTCGCACCGAATAAAATAAGCCGATGCTGCCATGAAAATCAATGGGGGCAAAGGCAACACCAGTTCTGGAGGGGCCAGGCCGGAACGAGCAACCCGTTCTGACGATAAAACGAGGGCATAATAAATGAAAATTGCTACGAGCCCAAAAGAAACATTATTGAGACGACTGTTACCAATGTACAGGACGCCCAGAGGGAAGGCTGCAACTGCAAGGGCCAAGCAGGCGAGAGGATAGGTAAACCTTTGAATGATTAATATATCGGCGAATAGGCGCACGCGATGGTAATAGCTCATCATTTCCTGTGTATCTGTCTCCTTTGGAACTGTGACTGCTTTAACCCTGTCCCGAATCCCTGAGATGGACATCTCCTCCAATGCCTTTGACGAATCAGTCAGGCCCGCCTGATCGAGTGGGTAGCGGAACACGTAGGTTTCAAAGGAGAGAACACCGGTTGAATCACCGTACAGATCCTCCTTGATGATAGTTCCTTCCCGAAGGTTCAGTACGAATGCTTTTCCCTCCGGGTCAGGATACGCTTTGCCTTTCTTGGCCATTATTATAGTTGTTTCATTGGGTTGAGAAGATTCTCTTATAAATATCCGGTTCATTATGCCTGTGGAAGAATCTATTTTGTCCACGTACAGAATGAGGTTCTTAAAAGAATCAAAAAAGGTACGCTCCTCAATACCTGCATCCACACGTTTCGTAACTGCTTCCTGCATAAGCTTTCGACCTTGTTCGATCCCGTGGGGTATAAGGACGAGCGTGCAGAAAAGGCTGAAGGCAAAACCTGCGAAACCAAGCAGAATTATTGGTGGCAATAGACGCAGGATCGATATTCCGGATGACTTGATTGCCGAGATCTCGTTGTCCGACGCCATACGGCCAAGGCCAAGCAGTATTCCGATCATGATGGACAAGGGGAGCACAGTAACCAGTGTGCCCGGTAACGCGTTAATTAAAACCTGGAACAGGATTAACGTTAGTTCCAAGCCTGCTTCCATACCTTTTTGCAGCAACGGCAGGAAACCAGCAATGAGACCTGCCACCAGAAATACCGCGAAACAAAATACGAACGACACGGTGATCTCTCGGAATACATATCGATCAATGATGGAAGATCCGATCACCATAAATTTTTCTCCAAAAATCTCTTCACTTCAGGGTGTCTTTTCCTCCCGGAGACGTCCGAGTGAACTAAGATGAGCCTTTTCTTCATCGGCAATCCGAAAGAGCATCGTTTTGGTTTCGTTGTTGTCGGTCTTTCGCGCGAATCGCAGGTAGAGGTCAAGAGCCTGGGTTTCCAGCATCATGGAGAGATCGATCATCTCCAAAACCGAGTGAAGGAACTTTTCGTTTTTCTGAATGAATGTATCTCCGTCGAATCCTCCCTCCATAATCTTGGCTGAAACATCGGCTTCGAAGACTTCGCGGCTCGACCCGGAAGGCTCTATGGATTTATAAAGTTCCAATAGATACTGCTTGTGCCTGTCTTCAATGGAAGCCAGCAATTCGAGAAGCTTAAGTAGCTCGCTGTCCTTCGTCCTGGTCTCCATGGACCTATAAAAGCTCGCAAGGCTCTGTTCCATACCATAAGCGAGCTTGATTATTGCTTCAGGAGTTTCATCTTCGCGTACCATTTCTAGGTTCAATTCCACTGGACCTTCGGCAACCCCACCATCCCAAGCCATTATTCCGCCGCTCAGGTTATAAACTTCCTTGAAACCCTGGCCAGCCAGCAATTGAGCCGCAACTCGGCTCCTGCCCCCAACGGCTCAGTACACTATCACAGGCTTTTCAGGATCCAGTTGATCGTATGAATCAGACAACTTGGGCAGGGGAACAAGCGTAGCGCCGGGAATGTGAGCAGTTTGGTATTCTGCGGGCTGCCTGACATCCAGAAGCGTGAAACTGCCTTCCGCGTGCTCGTTCATGTAGGCCCGAGCCTGTTGAGCATCTATGGATTCGACTGGAGTAAAAAGTTTCTTAATGGTTTCAAACATTTCCCTTTTCTCCCTTCGCTCGAGGAACCCGCCGGAAACGTTATCCAGACAACGTGCCTCTTTGACCACAAAATAGATAAAAATTAGCGCACGGCATCATCACCGGGGCAATGACCATTTTCTAATCGGGCCTGCACAAACCAAGTAAAGGAGATTGGTCTGATTATTAAGGCCCAGTAGTTTCACGGCTTCGTCGTCATAAAAAGCTCCTATGCCGCATGCTCCTATTCGCATTGAGGTAGCTGCGAGATAGATTCTTTGACCAAGCCGACCGGCAGACAACATGGCATAGCGGTAACCCCTGGGTCCCCATGTCTGTTCCAGCATATTCAGATTGCTCATAAACAAGAAATGGAGAGCGCTGTTCGCCAGCCATGCCTGATCAAGACAAACATGTGCCATCTCCTCCATCATAAAGCTTTCTCTCACAAAGCCTATCGCTGCATGGTTTTTTCTGTCCAACAGGTAGAATCCGGGCTTCAGGCCTTCCACGTTTCCGCTCAAAAAACCTATGGATAAAACACTATTGCTGATCCATGGCTCATTGTCCTTGGTGACGGCATCGGAACAGAGCGCCTTCAGGAGAGCTGTAAAGTAATCCCAAGGCATTTTATCCCTGACGAAATTTCGCATCGACCGTCTTTGTAGTACGGCATCAGGATAGCTCATTTCTTCAGGTGATTTTCCAATCATTGAAACCTCGGTCCACGATTGAACGACAATACCCAGTCTCTCTATCATCTCGGGAAGCTCTTCTTTCGGCTCGATGAGCGCTGATGCGGCCGTATGGATTTCCCTGATGACAGGGTAGTCTATTTCTCTGGTCGAAACTCTGCTGCAAACTCCTAAATCAGGGGCCAAGTTCCCAAGTCCGGGCGGCCTGTCGGTCGGGAAAGGAGCAGTGCCCCAGACACACGCGGCAGCCAAGCAAACCTCACGTGTCGTATCCAGACCCAACAGTTCATTGACTATTCGATCCTCGAAATCATAATGGAGCTTGAATCGGAGGCGTTCCGATTTGAGTGAAAGGCAGAGGTTTTCCATCAGATGCCCAGTATCCAGCAAATGATAGCGGTAGGCTCGTTCTCGATATTTCCAGGAGCTTCGAAAAAAAATGGACGTAAGAAAAAAAACAGTGGCCGGTTGTCCTTCCTCTTCTATGCCGATCGCTCGAGACACCTCACTAAGCGCGTTTCCCGGACGTAAAATCGTCAGGGAACGGCTGAAGACATTATGATGATAAATTCCCACATCGAGATTCGGCACGTTCAAAGCTGCGATGTAGAGTTCAAATGGGTAAAGGGCCCCGGCGGAAGCTACGCTGCGATAATAAAAATCCAAGCCTCCATGTCGAGCCTTTGCAGTTAATGCATGGGTCATATGGAGGATGCGGGCCAGTCGGACGGCATCAATTTCGGAATCTAAAACAGGGGCATAATTGTCGATCAGTATGTCAGAAAGATTTTCTTGGGACAACACGATGTCTTGAGTCAATGCCGCGGTTTCACGTCCGGGATATGTCTTGAAAACGTTCGGCTGGCAGGACCAGTCCATGTAGTGGCCTGTCATGTCATGTCGGTCGTAGCTCGTTCGGCGATGATAATCCCAGGCCGATTCGATCATTCCTATTCTCCTTCACTCAATCTTTATTGTATGGTTCACCCTCCCCAAGGCATTTGTGAGTAAACCGCGGATAATTTGTCACGGTATTCCCTGAAGAATTTCTCATGCTCTTTTTCCCAATTGGATAGCATTCTCAAGGCCTTCGAGGCTTTTCCCTCTGTTTGCTCGGCCATTTGACCATAATAATCACTCAAATCCTTCTCGATGAGCCAAGCCGTGTTAAAGACCGTCACATCCGGAACCATAGATCCCTCAACACACTGTGCAAGAAATTCCGACCTGGCTCTCTCATCAAAATAATCTGTTGGATCCAGTTCAACTTCCTCAAGGTTTTCAGGTTGGATTTCACCTGATGCTTTAAGGTCATTCAGGACGTTTGTTATGAACCGAATATGCTTTTCTTCTTCTTCAATCAATCGCTCAAATGCACTGACAGCCGCACCTACTCCCATAAGTTCCAGGGAGTGACGGAAAAAACTTATGCCGGTTTTTTCCTGGTTGAGCGCATATTCGAAAATTTTTATCAACTTCAAATTGTCAGACATACCGGCCTCTCTTTTTCTTATTCTTTTTTCTCTATACTATATTTAGTTTCGCTCCATTTCACCCACCAGAATGAACGTTGCCCAGAAAAAGGGATGGTCGTACAGATCTTTGCGAATCTCATCCCGTGCCAGTTTCAACGATTCCATTTTGCTCTTACCTTCGCTGAGGTGTCTTAAGAAACTTTCCACAAGCCATACCGACGGCTTCTCGTCAACGCTCCAAAGGCTCATGAGAACCGATTGAGCACCAGCATACTGGAAAGCCCTTCCCAT
>CAIXMD010000326.1 GCA_903920415.1 uncultured Desulfomonile sp. | reverse complement strand
TTTTTAACAGTTTCACTCGTCGTTAGGCGAGAGGCAACACATGCGGCCTCGCCATTGATTTGCACATGTGTTAAGGTGTTTCCCCTTGACCCAAACTGAAGTTTACTGCATTATCAGCTCGCTCGCCGGTGGCTATTAATCGGTCAGTTTTGAAGTTTCAGTCTTTTACGAGAAACGCAACATTTTGAACCCCGATAAAGTTCCATATCGTACGGAAGGACATATCAGGGTCAAGGAGAGCAACGCATGAGTAAAGAAGCATACTACGAAGTATTTAAAGAAATTAGTTACGGCTTATATTTGGTGACCTCTATTATGGATGATCGTATGAATGGACAAATAGTCAACACTGTCTTGCAAGTGACAGCCTCGCCTCCCCAATTTGCTGTCATTATCAACAGAAACAATCTTACTCATGAATATATCTCTAAAAGCTCGGTTTTCGGTGTGTCAATTCTGAGCCAAGACGCACCGTTGACATTCATAGGACTGTTCGGCTTTAGGTCAGGCCGCGACGTGGACAAGCTTTCGCAAGTAAATTGGGTGAAAGGTGTCACAGGCTCTCCTCTCGTAACAGACTATTCAATCGGCATAATGGAGGTACGTGTTAACACCCGGACAGATGTGGGCACGCACACCATTTTTGTTGGAGAGATTGCAGATGCCCGTGCCTTGGGAACCGGTCGACCGATGACGTATGAATACTATCATATGCACCTGAAAGGCAAAACGGCCAAGAATGCTCCTACCTTTAATCCTTCATCTAAATCAAGCAATTAGGCGTTGCGGAGGGCTGTAATCAAGAATGAAAAGTCCGGTTCCCGCTAAAGCGGTTCTTCTTCTCGATCTTAAAATCCAGTATGCGACCATAAAAGAAGATTTGATGAGGGCAATTGAACGCGTCTTGACGAGCCAATATTTTATTCTTGGCCCGGAGGTCGAAGGGCTGGAGCATGAAATTGCCTCCTATTGCGGCTGCAAGTATGCTGTTGGAGTGTCATCCGGCACCGATGCTATTCTTGCTTCGCTCATGGCTTTGGGGATTTCTAACGGCGACGAGGTAATCACAACGCCTTTTACCTTTTTTGCCACGGTTGGTTCCGTGCTGAGGTTAGGGGCTCGGGTGGTGTTTGCCGATATAGAGCAGGAGAGCTTCAACATAGACCCCTATCAAGTTGAGAAGGCTATTACCCCTAAGACGAAGGCAATCATTCCTGTCCATCTTTTTGGACAGTCAGCGGAGATGGGTCCGCTGCTCGAAATTTCCGCAAAGTATGGACTGCCGCTCATAGAAGATGCTGCACAGGCAATAGGGGCCGAATATATGGGCAAAAGGGCTGGTAGCTTTGGGCTTGCCGGCTGTTTTTCTTTTTTTCCATCGAAGAATTTGGGAGCTTTTGGCGACGCCGGCATGATTACTACGTCTGATAAGTCATTGGCAGACCGTATTAGGATAATACGGAACCATGGCTCCAATCCGAAGTACCACCACAAATTGCTAGGCGGGAACTTTCGTTTGGATGCTATTCAAGCCGCAGTATTGCGCGTCAAACTAAAGCATCTTGAAGAGTGGACTGAAATGAGGCGGGAAAATGCCGCTTATTACACTCATCGTCTCCACGAACTAGGTCTAACTGGTGAAAAGATCATTCCACCACCCGTGGTCAGAGAGAGGCATGTCTATAACCAATATGTCCTCCGAGCCAAGAACCGCGATGCCTTGAGGGAATTCCTGGGATCCAGAGGCGTAGGTACCGAAATATATTATCCCAAGGCAATACACTTGCAGGATTGCGTAATCGAAGGCCGTTACAAGGAGGGAGACTTTCCAATCAGTGAGAAGGCATCCGACGAAGTATTAGCCTTGCCCATATATCCAGAACTCAGCTCTGAGGATAAAGATTATGTGGTTTCAATGATTAAGGAATTTTACGAAAGATGATCCATCGTATATGGTATGAGGAGTTGCGTTTCTGAACGTAAGGCTTCAGCAGAAATATTATGCGAGTTCTTCTTATTAATAGCAACCTCAAAGGCGATGTGTTTGCCGCTCCCCCGATCGGGCTGAGTTATGTTGCATCGGCTGCCCAAGCTGCTGGTCATAATGTCAGGGTTCTGGACCTATGCTTTAGAAGAAATATTTACAGTGAGCTTGAAAGAGCCATAGTTGCTTTTCGTCCAGAAGTTATCGGAATTTCAATTCGCAACATTGATAATTGTAATATGCTGCATCCCCGCTCCTATCTTCCAGAGATTGTCGAGATTGTCAGACAAGTCAGAATGCTGACCGGTGTGTATTTAGTGTTGGGGGGGGCCGGTGCCAGCTTAAGTCCTAAAGGTGTCCTGGAATTATTGAATGCTGATTTTATTATCGTATCAGAGGGAGAAACCGCCTTTACTGAACTGCTTCACTGTCTTGAGACAGGGAAACCAACTGATAGTATTCCTGGGGTTGGTCTGGCCCTGAATGGCGAATTCCATTTGACGCAACCGACTTTGAGGGACTTCTCAAGAGGTTACGGTGATGTAGGCAAGTGGATAGATATGAAGCCGTACCAGAAGATGGGAAGCAGTTACAACATCCAAACGAGGAGAGGATGCAGACAACACTGTATATATTGTACCTATAACCAGGTACTCGAAGGGAATAGGCTGAGACTGAGATCTCCCGTGGACGTAGTGGATGAAATCGAAGAGGCATTTTTCAAATACAAACCTGAGTCATCCGAGTTTGTCGATTCCGTCTTTAACGATCCTGTTGATCACTGTACCGAAGTCCTCGAAGAAATTGCAAGACGGCCATGGAAAGCTACTTTTACAGCAATGGGGGTAAGTCCCAAAGGTATCGACAAACGATTCTTGGAACTTATGAGACGGACTGGGTTCACGTCCTTCTGGATAACGCCTGAATCCGCATCAGAAACCATGATTATGAACTATCGGAAAGGCTTCAACATCGACGACGTGATCAAAGCCGCCGAAGCGATTAGAAAGACCCGTTTCACCGTGCTGTGGGATTTCCTGATAGGCGGCCCTGGTGAAAACAACCAAACTTTACAGGAAACGTTGGATTTCACCTCAAAGTATCTGACAAAGGAAACTCGCCCTCCTTATTACACCGTAAATTTCTTCTTAGGCGTGCGAGTTTATCCGAACACAAAGCTTTGGCATATTGCTCTGAGAGAAGGATTTATCACCCTTAACAGTGATCCTCTGGATCAGTTATGGTATTTGTCCTCAGAACTTGACCTGGATCTTGCCATAAGACAGATGATCGATGCAGCTATTTCATGCCCGGAGATTATCTCCGGCTTCGACGAGAAATATCTCCCTCTATCGAGTGCAGCAGCATTGTTAGGAAAAATTCTTCACATTCCCAAGCTTTACTGGAGAGTCATGTACACAGGAAATAAAATTCTCCGTAAGACAGTCCTTCGCTTTACGTTCCGTCCTCCGGATGTTGTTGCCTTGATCCGTAATCAGTTGATGCGCCAAGGATACGTGGGGAGTTTTGGCAAGAAGGTTTCCTGATTTCTTCTGACTGGGTCGGGCTCAAAACCGTCTCAAGGGGTTTTGATGGCTTTGTCTATTTTTGAGGAGAGTGCTGCAAAACGGGCCTCCAAGTCGTTGATTCTGGCCTGAAGCGCAACGACTCCTGCTTGATCCTGGCCACTTTGAGCCTTTGTACCGGTCGTGCCTATAAACTTGTTCATCTCATTTAATTCTGTGCGTATGCCATCTAATTTCTTTATGGTTTCTTTGTTATATCCAAAAGAGGTCTGAGAAATATTGTCTATAGTGCGCTCAATGCCACTCCCCCTCTTCTGGATATCTGCCACCAATTCATTAGATTTTCGCTCCATCCGTTCTGTCGTAGATGCCATTCTCCGTGTGCTGTCGGCCATGACAGGCATGTTGGATGCCATTAAACCCGTGTAGTAGGTCATCTGCTCCATACTGGAACGCATTGTGTCGAGATTGTTCAAAACCCCGCAGCCGGTTGCTGCAAGCACACACGAGAAAATCAGAATGTTTTTCAGAATCACGGCCACCGTGTTACCTTACTAATAGCCATTCACGACTATTTTCCAAGGGATCAAATTTGCCAAGGCAGCATTTCCCGGTCTTAGTTCTTCCACTTATAAGTGCCGAATTGTCCAGGGTCCATTATTTCATCAGGAATCTCAATACCAAATACAGCATGTTCCTGACGCACAAGGATTCGGACACCCTTACCCGGCATGGTTATTTCTTCCTCCCTCGGGAACTCCCTTCCTGATGCGGTCTTAAAGAATTCCACTACACGAAGCTCCCGGGTGACCTTGCCTTGGGCATCCACATTCTGCGACTTGGCTATGATAAAGTCTTTCTTTGATATCCAGAGCAGCCTATGAGCCTTTTCTTCGGCTCGGGATACTCGTATCACATAGCATTCGCGGTCCTGGTACTTCTGTTCCTCAACCAGAGTCAACCGCTCTCCGCCTTCAGGTGTAAACCCCTGCATGTCTTCCATAGTCAGGCCCGTTCCGCCGATATCTACCGAAGGATCATCCACAGCCAGCGGCAATGTATTGCCTGTAACGGGGAAAAACATGAACGCTTTAGGTTCCTTACCTAAATAAATCTGTAGAAGAAACCGCAATCCTTTGGATTCTTCAGGTTCATCAAACTCTATGAAAAAGCTGGTCAATTCCGGTCTGACTTTTCCCATTAGCCAGAGAGCATGGCTAGAAATAGTTTTCTTGCCCTTGAATGTCTTGGTAGAAAGGACTAAACGAAAATCTTCTGAAAAATTTTGCTTCGCTACCTGGTCCAGTATTTCCTGTGCGGTCATTGCATAGAGAGCTACTGGACTACTCAGCAGGACCAGTAACGATAATGCGGCACAAAAAAAATTACGGTTGTTGTTCATCATTTAAAATCCAATTAATGTAAGCAGATCTGATATTTGCATGCTACACATTAAAAAACCCTGATAACATTAGCAGATACTTGCACATTCATAATGCAAGATCCTTAATGATTTAATACCATAAAAATACTCCACTTGGCAAGTGATTTGTCCCCTCTCGCCGGTTAAGTAGAACCGACCTCGTTTGTACTATCAAGTTCCTGTCAAACCATAAATGTCTTCGGCAGCTGTTATCTGGGGGTTACGGTTGCGATGTAAGGTTTTACTGTCCGAAGCGGAGTATTTCCTATAGTGACCCTAGAAATAACCCTTTTAAGTTACTGTAGGAGACGTCAACGATGGTGGGTAATTCACGCTCCTCAATGATGGAACGGAAAACTTTCGTCGCGGGACGCCTTAATTAGTTTGGCATCAATAAATAATCTCTGATTTGACGCTTTCTTGCAAGACTGGTATAAACAAAGTTCTAAGTACCGATTGTGCGAGAAATACCATGAAAACTTTAGCCACGACTGCCGCGATTCTGATACTTTCCTTGGGCCTGAGTGTCTATGGACACGGCCAGTGGCCCCTCGGCCGCGAAGCGGCTCAGGTCACAAAGACCGGCGAACCGTCCCCAAACCTTATGATGAGCGGCCGCTATCAGGTTTTCGTGTCTCCCCACATCAAAGGTCATACCTTTATGATTGACACCGATACGGGGAAAGTGTGGATAATGAAGAAAGACAGCACTTCCGGAGAGTTTTCATTGCAAAGGATACCTGTGGACCACGTGGAAGGGCCTAAGGTGGACCGGACCTCCCCTCACAAGACCATTCCTTCGGAGAAGGAATAACCCAACCAGGGTTGAGTCTTTGCGCCTCGAATAGGTAAAGGAGCACACACCAGATATGAAAAAAGAGAGATATAGGGTTGCAGTTGTAGGAGCTACCGGAGCCGTGGGAAACATGATGATAAGCGTTCTGGAGCGTAGATCTTTCCCGGTAAGTGAGATTGTGCTGCTGGCATCAGGCCGGTCCGAAGGTAAAACGCTCAAGTTCAGAGGCGAGGATCATCCTGTGAGAGAATTGACCGACTCCTCGTTTGAAGGGGTGGACATTGGCTTATTCTCAGCCGGCGGATCTGTCAGCGGTCGATTTGCTCCTATCGCAGCTCAGTCCGGATGCGTCGTGATCGACAACACAGCCCATTTCA
>CAIXMD010000325.1 GCA_903920415.1 uncultured Desulfomonile sp. | reverse complement strand
TTTTTTGGTCGGGGCGACTGGATTTGAACCAGCGACCACCTGAACCCCATTCAGGTACGCTACCAGACTGCGCTACGCCCCGACTTTGTACATAAGATTATCTCAATGAGAGCAATGTGTCAATAAAACCTTGGTGCGCTCCAAGAACCACCAATAGTTACTTCCAGGGCAGGGCTTGAGCTAGATAATTTTTCGCCTCATCCCTCTTGGCGGAATCAGCTACGCCTGCAAGGAGTTTTTTCCCCGGCCTGTACTGGAAAATGCCCATCTCGGAAAACCTGTTTAGGGCATTATCTACCGATACAGAGGTTACGGGGGGCAAGGCTTTGTCCCCTTTCTCACCCAAAAGATCCTGTGCCGTCTTGACCATCTTCTTGGCAAACTCTTTTTGGGTGATACCAGATGCATCTATGGTCTCCGATGCAACTAACGCCAAGTAATATACGCCGACGAGATCTTGCAGAACTCCCCCAAGGCATTCCATGGCACTGGTATTGGCAGGTTTCAGATTTTCCTTCACCCAGCCTCTTTCACGGAAAAAAGCTACGGTTCTCTCCAATAATTCACTGTCGGAAACCAATGGATTGACGATCAATTCTTTCGTCATCAGTTGTTTTAAGAAGGTGAAGCGTTCCAGCAGACTTTGATGAGAATCTCGAGTACCAGAATCCTCGGGCAGGCAAAGCAAGGCAACCAGGGACGCCGGCCAGAGATAATTGACAAGGGAATTCCTGTAGAAATCAAGATTTATCCTTCGTGATTCACTGATTATATAATTTGTTTCTCCTGAAGTTTCTTCACTGTTGTCGATGTCTACGAACCCTCTGACCCGAAAGAGCCCCACACACGTTTCTACCGCATTTTCCTCATGCTCGAGACTCTCTGCGAAGTCCATGCCCTCTTCGCGAAGCGCCTGAGATAAATAGCTTACTGACTGAAGCAAAAGGCTTTTGGGAACACGGGTTTTCCCTGAGCACAAAAGGCTGGCCGCTGTGAGATCAATAGGAGTGACAACTCCCGATCGTACGATGCCGCCCATTAGGTGGTAAGCAAAGTCTAGAACCAGTTTTCTTGTTGCAGCCAGGTCCGGTTTGCCGTCCGCGATCTCTACCCCGGACTGCCGAAGGAACTCCTTGTAGGAGAGAGGCTGATGAAAGCGTATGTAGACCTTACCGAATCTCTTTTTCATCACGTCGCGAGCTCGGATCACGGACCGGATGCTTTCCTTCTGTTTGTCCGTCCCTGATAATTCCCGCAGGTACGATTTCTCTTCCGGGATCTGATCGTATCCTATGAAGGTGGGGACAAAAGTCATATCCTGCACGGTGCCTTCATCCACTGCTTGCAAAAGAAAGGATAACATTCCCACCCGAGGCGGCAGGAGCTTTCCCGTCCGGCTTCGACCACCCTCAATGTAAAAGTTTATATTTACACTTTCTTTTATTAAAACCTTTAAGTAAGCTTCGAAAACACTAGTATATAGCCTTGTATATACACCTAAATTCTTGAAGGAACGCCGTATAAAAAATGCCCCTGCATTACGAAGTATGGGCCCCACCGGCCAGAAGGATAAGTTCTTCCCTGCAGCCATGTAAGGTATTGCCATTTGGTTGATAAACGAAAAATAACCAATGAGAAGGTAGTCCAGATGGCTTTTGTGGCACGAGACATAAATCAGAGAACCCTCTTCGTTCTTTTTTTTCAGTGTGTGGAAGTCTGATTCCCGCAGGTCAATCCCATCGAAAATTCTAGAAAACATCCACCTGAGAACATAGTAGAGAAAATGATGGAGCTGATTACGCTGATCGCCGGCCATCTCGTCTACAAAGGACTCTGCCTTTTTCCTGATTTTTTCCTCGACGGCGGATTCCCTGGACACGGCATCTCTAACAGCTTTCAGAACCTTAGGATCCTCGAGTACACGTTCCTTGATCTCGGTCCGGGACATGCGTTCAGGTCCTCTGTTCACCCTTATTCTGGCGTTGATTGCAGCAACAAGTTTGGTTCGGACTTCGAAAGGGAGTTCATCCAGGGTTTTCTCAGAGCCGAATTCTTCGAATTCAGCGATAAGGTGTACCGGTTCTCCTATGAGCAATTCCGGGACCGTCCATTTTCGAACGGCCATCAAGAGCCTTCCAATTATTCCGGGTCGGTCGGGGTCTCCGAGGAAACTCTCCCAGAAAGGACGAATCGTACGGCGTTGTGTCCTGTCATAAAGGATGACCAATGGAACCAGCGCGATTGAGGCTGCCATGCGCCCTTGAAGACCCATGAGCATGCGTAAGGGGTCGAGGTCAGGGTGAACGTATCTTTTTCGAGAGGTCTTTTCATCAACCAGGAACATTACCCCGGCTCCACCGTTTTCCAATATTTCTCTGGCAACATGTTCTTCCGGTGGAGTTGATTCCGCACCGCAACATACAGCAGCCTTGAATCTGTTTCTCCAGACCTTAAAACACTTAGGAAAAGAGCCGGCAAAAGAAGACGACATACCCAACAGGAAAGAAGGCACAGGAAGGCCCAGTCCTGCAAAACGCATCCTGAGGAATTGGAGATCGTACATGCTGCGATACTTCATGGCGTAAATGATAGGGCCTCTTTTTGCCAAGTCACGAAGTTCTTCCAGTATGTAATCGTCGATAACTACCTTGGAGGACAGCAGAGGAATCAACTTGGTCAATAACCAAGGGGGTTCCTGATCCAAGACGCCTGGGAAGTTTTGAAATTGACCCTCCCTGAGGAACTCGGGAACGATCTTTACCATGTGATTGTGTTTCATGGAAAACTCTGACCAACCTCCTGCGGCAACATGTCGGAATCTATTGAACTCCCGGAAAGACTCTATGCGAACCCTCGTTGTCCATAACCCTCCCGGGACCGATTTGAAGTTCGTGTGATGCTGGTCCCCGTATCATCTCTTCCTCGGGTCAACCGGTCGATTCTCATAAGATCACGCTATCAAATCTACCCATCCCTAAGCAACCAGGTTTTTCTTTGCTCAACGCCTAGAGGAGTGAAGCCGCAACAAAAAATGGCTACGCCCAAAAAGATAGGTTCCACGGGGGGCGTTTTGTGTTAGTATTCGTCTCCATTCGAATGGTACTGACGGATTATGGAGATGCTCAAGTCACAGGTACGCATTGTACTTTTCCTGGTTTTTTTTTCAACCTGCGCGCTCTTGTGGGAGTCTGCTAAGGCTGAAGATTACCTCGACTTCTACGAGCAGGGGGAATTCGCTCTACGAGTAGAAAATTGGGATCGCGCCATCGAGATGTTTACCAAATCTATACAAGACAATGCAAATTTTTTTGTGGCTTACCACTACAGGGCCATTGCGTATTCCAAGAAAGGTGAGTACGACAAAAGTATCGAAGACCTCAAAAAAGCAGTACAGCTTAACCCGGATTACCCGGATGCATACGGTCTTATGGGCCTTGTATACGAGATCAAGAAAGATTATCCTGCTGCGCTGGGTGTCTACAAGGAAGCTCTTGCACGCGAAAAAAGGCCTGCAGTAATAAAGCTACTCCAGAAATATGTCCAGGACGCTGAGGCGAAGATAAAGAAAAAATAGCGTGAGGGCTGACGGCAGTTCTCTTTACCGCCCTCAATTTTTTCTGGAGCGTGGCTAGTTTGTTGGCTATATCCTTCCTTGGAAGTTTTTAAGGTTTTCCCGTTCCACGAAGAGAAATTTTCCGGAAAC
>CAIXMD010000324.1 GCA_903920415.1 uncultured Desulfomonile sp. | reverse complement strand
TACCTTACCGCCCTCACAATGGATCGCTTCAGCAAATCTTTTCAAGCCGGGGATGCTCCGGTCATCTTTTATGGAAAGGAAAAAATCCAGGCCACATGCCTGATCGTTGATCTCAGCTCCTCCCACAATGATCAAGCCCACCCCTCCGCTGGCCCTTGCCCGGTAAAAATCGGTAAAACGATCGCTCACTTCACCGTTGGGCGTGTAGTTAAGGTGCATGGCTGTCATTACGACCCTGTTGGCAAGTGACATAGGGCCTATGGATATTGGTTCGAACAATCGAGTAATCAATGTAACCTCCGGGTTAATAAGCACGTTGCGCCCACAGGACACGTTGAGCATATCGTGGAAATCAAGCTCCCTTGAATTTACCCTCACGCTTTTGCAAATAGGCTGTCATGGCTTCAAAAATATCCTCTGACGGCATGATCATGCTGGACCTGGCTGCATTGAAATCCAGTGCCTGATCCATGGGAACCTCGTCATTGTAGAGGAACACATCTTTTGCACCCTGTACCGCCAGAGGAGGATTCGAAGCTATTTCACGGGCCATTTCCATGGCCTTGTCGTCCAAGGTGGTCTTGTCGGGATAGACATCGTTTACCAAGTTGATGGAACGAGCATGCTGTGCGTCGAACCTGTGGCCTCGAAATGCGATTTCCCTGGCATGGCCGCGCCCGACGACCTTGGGGAGACGTTGCAGGCCGCCAACATCGGTTATGATTGCAAGCTTGGCTTCCGGCAAGGCAAAAATGGCATCTGAGGAGCACAGGCGAATATCGCAACACAGGGCCAACTCAAGCCCCGCTCCCAGGCAATGGCCGTGTATTACCGCGATAGATGGTGTTGAGAGTTTTTCCAGGCGAGTGTGGATTTCCTGGAGTTCTTTGACCAACTCGTAAAAGCGGACTTTCTGAGAGGCATTCGGCTCGCCGGTGATAATGGGAATCAGCTCATTCTCAGGACTCAGATCTAGGCCCGCACAAAAGGATTTGCCTTCTCCCCTGAGTATGACGACCCTCGATTCCTTATCCTCTTCGGCTAAACCGATGGCACTGTCCAAGGATTTCCAAATGGCCAGGTTCAATGCGTTTCTCTTGTCGGGCCTGTTTAGCGTCAGAATGCCCACATTCCCGTCTCTATGGTAAGTAACAGGCTTATTGTCGTCAGTGGACTGGGTGTTCATGCTGAAATTCTCCTCGGTTTTTTCTCTCCAATCAAAAATATTTCAAAGATCTAAGATTCCCAATGTTCATTCCATTCAAGCTATTGAAGCTCCATAATTCCGAAACATCCCACGTGATCGTTTTGCTTAATAAAAGAGTCTCCCTGAAGGCCTCATCCTAAGAATCCGAGCTGTCATCGTAAAAGCTTCCGTGTACGAGAGGAGTCACGGAAAAATGTCCAGGCTTTGGGAGGGTTTCCCGGGCGAGGGCCGACTTGACTCTCAGGTTCAGGACATGATGTTCCAGTGAAGGGATCCGGTTGGAGCCGGGGCGGGCCGCCTTGAGACATTGTAAGAGAGTCTCCTGAAATTCCTGCTCAGAAGACTCGGGAATCATATCCATGAGTTCCATAGCCTTCTCGGGAGCACCCATGTTCAAAAGGCAGCGCACTCTTTTGAGCATGCTCGAAGGCAGATCAGCAGACAAAGTCTCGTAATATTCGAGGGCCCAGGCATACTTGCCGCATCCCACAAGCGTTTCCGCAAATGCGTTCAAGGCAGTGGGCTTTCCTTGGAGCATCTTGGCCAGCCTGCGTATGTCTTCACGTTTCCCGAGTTTTGCAAGCCGGTGGACGAGGGTGAGAAAATGGCTCGGTGTTCTCAACAACACATGGGGGTCCGCGTCTCGTAATGCTAAATAATAGAGGATTTCATTTTGGTCTCTCAGGAGTTCCAGATCCGGAAAATCATATCGGTTCCTGAACCAGGTATATTTTAAATCTTGAAGTGTGATGATTCCTACGCAATTGAAAACCTTGTGGATTTTCGCATG
>CAIXMD010000323.1 GCA_903920415.1 uncultured Desulfomonile sp. | reverse complement strand
TCCGCTGTAACTATTCCTCTGATGTTAACAGGTGCACCGTCTCGTCCCCGTTCAAAAAAGGGACACGAGTAGGTCGTCATGATGATCCCGCCACCACCCTCGTCAAAGTATGGATCCATCCAGACCGGGGCCTTGAGCACTTTCGGAAGGTGGTACCAATCTTTCGTGAAGTAGTCGTACGAGTCTGATCCGATCTGTTCAAACGTGATTCCTGATTTGCTCTTGAAGTAGTAGGGTGCGTACCAGTGCATACCAGGTTGGAACGAGTTGGGCTCAAAGGCTACAGCGGAACCAAAAACTTCCCGGTTCTCCTCGACCAAGCGCCGAACCAGACGCAGCAGCGTATCCTTGTCGCAAGGGCCTGCCTCCAGGAAAGCACATAGATGCTCAGGAAGCTTTTCCACTGCCCGAAATTCCTGTTCTATCCGTCGGGCAACGGAAAGGGTGAGGTTTCTGGCGTTCTTTTCAGCCTCATCGAGAATAATGGTGCGCGAATACGAGTAACTGTACGCCAGCGCCATGGCAAAGACCATCGAGGTTCCACACAACACCAACATCGTTATCTTAAGGCCAATGCTGCTGCGGGGCCAGACCGTCACCGCGGCCCCCGGTAGAAGTCTTCGAATTGAGGTATTGCATCGATAAGGCGGAAGTCCTTCAGTATGTCAGCGACAAGGGCGTAGTCTGCGGGTTCAAGTTTCCCCAAGCTACTCTTGTCTTCGTCGGGAATGATCAGGTCCTTCATGCGTGCGAGCATCCATCGCTGATGTGCTTTGTTTGTCCCGGTGTGTGCGGCCTCGGCGTGTTTCATCACTATCTGGATGGCTTCCTCCTGATTATCAAATGCATAAAGCCAACCTTCCAGAGATGCGCGCACGAATCTCTCACACAACCCCGGATCTGCACGAAACGTTTCCTCCAGGCAATATATCCCGTCTTCGGGGAAGTTGAGCCCTACTCGACTGAAGAAGAAGAGCGACAGATCATCAGAGTTCAAGCCGCTGTTCAGAATGGTGTGGTACTCGTTGTACCACATGGCGGACATGGCATCCACACCTCCTTTGAGGAAGATACTCACCGAGGAATAGTTGGGTATGATGTTGACCTTGATGTCGTACTTCCGAAAGAAGGCCATGGGCTGAAGATAGAACTGACCTGCCCAGAGGCCTACGTTCTTGCCGTTCAGGTCTCGAGGGTGCTCTATGCCGCTCTTCTTCTTGGCAACCAGCATCAGGGCCGAACGTTGGACCACTTGTGCCAGGTTGACGACTCGATGCCCTGATGCCCTCTTTTCGATCCCATTGGAAAGCCAGTCAGTACAAAACGTTGCTTCACCCGACCCCAGCAACACAAACGGGGGCTTTCCAGGCCCGCCCACCATCAGGGTCAGATCCAGTCCAACTTCCCGATAGAACCCCTTTTCCAGCGCGACCATGTAACCGGCAAACTGGGCCTGCGGAAGCCATTGAGGAACAAACGAAGCCTTTTTCAAAACAGTTTCAGCTTGCACCGCGGACACAGTCTGTAAGAAAACGAGGGACAAGACAACGATTAAGGTTCCGTTGATATGTCGGCGAAGGGCCTTGGTAATAAGACGGGGATCGTTTTTCATGTCACTTTGCAATGCGAATGACGCTGGAACTTGTAATATCCCGAGCTTCGTAGAGCGGATAATGTTGGGCCATGTGGCCGATTCCGATAGCGAGGCCGGCCTGTTGATTGGTCCCGTGCTGTATCAAGAACTCTCTCATATGTTCTGTTCCTTAGCATTTGCCCTCATCAACTTTAATTTTTCAGCGGACCCCATCCATGTGGAATTCGCAATCCCTTCTCAAGTAGGATCCGCATAAGCACAGGCTTACAATATGATGCTTTCTGCAGAAATCCTTTCTGACTTCCTGCTCGATCTCTGGAGGATCTACTTTCATCTGATTACGTCAGTTCCCTATCAGGAAGCTGAACTACACCACTCAAACTGTATCACGGGTCGTTCTAATGGTTCAATAAATCACGATTCCTTTTGCCACTTCATAACGAAATGGCTTCACGGGACTCTACTCTGACAAAACGCCCCGGTAATATGAAGCTTTTGTATCTCTGTTCAATCATAGCGCATCCCGGTTCATCATAGGTATGTTTTAATAATGTCTAAGAACAAATGGAATCGGCAGCCGCTTTGACATCGTCCTCTAAATGCACCGACGATCTGGCCAGACTTGACAATAGCTCCGCAATGTCATGGGTATATGGAAAACGCATCCCCAGCTTGACATATACGGCATTGATGGCCTTCTCGGCGGCTTGCTGGGCATGAAAGGACAAATCCTCGTACACGAGGCGCCTTCCGGAAGGGGCGTCCGGGCGAGAGCCAGATCGGCCTTTGCGCGCCTTAACCATTCTCGCTCGAACCCGGAATCTGTCGGCTGTCAGGCATGGTAAAGTTCTCTTCCTTCCTCAAGGGCCGGAGCTATAACAAGGTATGGATTGGTCCCGTAATTGTTTACATCGCTTTCTGTGACCACAACGACATCTTTCGGTATGCCCAGGCCGAACAAGGAGCGATATAAGCGTTGTGCCGTACCCCGGCGGTGTGTCCCGTCCGGCATGACCACCAGAATATCCAGGTCGCTGTGAGGCCCAATGACTCCTCTCGCAGCAGAACCGAACAGGACAATCCGAAGCGGTCGGACAACACCCAGAATGCGGCTAACGATGTCATCCAATAGTTCCTGGGTTACGGCGGTCTCTGTAATAGTCGAGCCTTTCATTCCTTCCTCCTTTTGCGAGTTTTCCCTGCCTCCGAATCTTTACCCCTCGCCAGCATGCGTTCGCATACCTGGTAATCTTCCTCAGCGTTGACCATGACATCCTCGGGAAGGTTGTCGGGGTTGAGCCCGCCTTTCTCGTACAAGAGCTTGCCCTGCTCATACAGCCCCGCCCGCTTGCAGTGGCGTATCCACTCGGCCAGCGTGGCGTCGTTCGGCCGCTCGTGTTCGGCAATGATCGCGCCCTGTTCAAGCTGGGCGATGTAGCGCTTGACCCGCCGCCCCAGGCCCTTGACCCGGGCTTCCCGCTTGGCGAGTTCCTCTTCCTCGGAGGCCGGAAGCCGCCAGGTGCCTTGTTCGGTTTTGTAGAAATAATCCGGCAGGAATTCGGC
>CAIXMD010000322.1 GCA_903920415.1 uncultured Desulfomonile sp. | reverse complement strand
GACACGCAGGATTATTTCCGGATGCGGGGTGCGCGCTATCCCATTGCGATGGGGCCCGATGGCGCGGAAACCGTCACGGGACAATTTTTGAGCGCCTGGATTGGTTCGAGCGGGTGGATTGCCCAGCATTACTGGTGGCATTATCAATACAGCGGCGACCGGGAATTCCTGAGCCGGTACGCGTATCCAATGCTCCGGGCCGCAGCGTTATTCTACGAGGATTACCTGCAGGAAGATGCCAACGGCAAGTTGGTCGCGCATCCGGCGGTGCTGATGGAATTGATGGCCGCTTACGTTGACGGCTTCGGCACCAACTCCGCTTGGGACTGGCCAGTGGTGATCCGGACATTCCAGATGGTAAGCGAAGCGGCGAGGATTCTTGGTCTCGACGAGCAAGACCGCCAACGCTGGGAGACGATTCTCACCAAGCTGGCTCCGTTGCCCGTGACCGAAGACGGGATTTGGAAGGAGTTTTCCGACAAGCCGCTTCTTCACATGCACCAGTGGGAATGGGCCAAATACATGGCCATCTTCCCGATGGGTTTGGTGGGTGAGGACTCCGGTCCTACAGAATGGCGGGAACAGGCCCGTAAGACGCTGGAGGATCATTTCGCCTACTGGCGGGAGCACGGTGAAACGCCGGACGCAGGCTATAAGACTCTGATGGCCTTTGGCATGAGCGGGCCGATACTGGCGCGGATGGGAATGGGACAACGCGCTTTGGAGTTCGCGGAATACGCATGCAAGAATACCGAGTGGTTTAATCCCGCCGGTTTTGTCGGCACTCGGAACAGCCATTTCATCCAGGTGGACACCCCTCTCATGACCAGCATGTTCCTGAATGAGATGCTGCTACAGAGCTATGACGGGATCATCCGCGTGTTTCCCGCCGTACCGTCGACCGATGCCCCGCTCTGCTTCCACTCACTCCGGGCACAAGGCGGATTTCTCGTCTCATCCGAACGGCGCAAGAACATAACGCAGTACGTAGTGATCCATAGCCTCCTGGGAAATGAGATCCGGATCCGCAACCCGTTTGTGGGAGAAAAAGATCTGGCAGTGCAGGTGAAGATATACCGACTGGCAGAAGAACCGGACTTCCGCAAGCAGGGACAGTTCCGCGCCATGCTCGACCGTCTGCACTTCAAGGGGGACATCATCACTTTCCCAACGGAAAAGGGCGTTTCCTATCTCGTGAGCAAGGAAATACCGTGGTACTCATGTATCCCGCCGGTCAATATAGATTGATATGAAAAACAGTAACTCAAGTCTTGCAGTTCGTTTTTGAGCTGAAAGACTTTGGATTATTAAAAGATAATTTGACTTTATGGTCTTATGTTAAAGAGGTTATACAAAATTCCAAAACATAAGGTAAAGTCAAATTATGGTGAATGTAAAGGTAGACGTGGCTGAAATCAAGGACATTTGCAAAAAACATGGAGAAGACATGGATCCGTTATGGGTGAACATCCGAAGGGAATTCAACCTGTCGAGTTTTTCCCGTTCTGGAGGGATTGAAAAACGCACCGGAGTTGCGGTCTCATCGCTTTTTGAAACGGCAATCGCCATACCGTTGTTTCTTGTCGGCACGGTCAGATGTTTCTTTTCCAGCAGCTTTGAAAAGATTGTCGAAAGTTCGCCGTGCGCGTATTATCGGTTCTGTCAGGACAGTCGGTTCAACTGGCGCAGGGCAATGAAAACAGTGTCCAGGTTCATCAGGAAACGGGAGATTGAGACTTGTCTTGAAGCGAAGTATCCGAGAGCTTTTATAATTGACGACAGCGGACTGGAAAAATCAGGAAGACGCATTGAGGGAGTCTCCAAAATATATGATCATTGCACCGGGCATAATGTTACTGGATACAAGCTTGTCGGACTGGCATGGTTCAATGGGGTTTATACGAAAATGATTGATTTCAGCATGGCTGCGGAAAAGAAACTGGAACTCAAAAGGGGTAAGCAGTTTTCCAAGGAACGCAATCCCAAGGAGCCCGGAGCCAAGCGCAAGAAAGAATTGAGGAAAGACAAAATAACACTTGCCTGCGAATTGATGGGGCGGGCGGCGAAAAACGGATATGCTCCCGACTATGCGCTTGTCGATTCCTGGTATACCTGCGCCCAGGTGATCAACAAAGTGAGAAGCATCAATGAAGGGAAAACTCATTTTCTCGGCATGGTCAAGGCGGACAAACGGCTCTATATGTATGAGGGGCGGCAATACACTCTTTCCAAGCTGCGTCATACCGTAATGTCGGAAAAGAAAAGATGCAGACGCTTCAGAAGCTCTTATGTGGAAGTGGTCTGCGAACTGAAAAACGTAGGCACGGTCAAACTTTTCTTCAGTCGTTTCTCAAGCAATAAAAAATGGGTGTGCCTTCTGTCCACCGACCTTGAAATGAGCTACATCAAGGCGATTGAGACATATGCCATCCGCTGGAATATCGAGATCATGTTCAAGGAGTGCAAGCAGCTCCTTGGTCTCGGCAAATGTCAAGCCAATGACTTTGACGCACAGATCGCTCATACCGCCTGTGTCTTCATAACTCACAGCATCCTCGTGTATTTCAAGTACAGGGAGGATTATCAGACTCTCGGCGAACTGTACAGAACCATTGAATCTCAATACACCGGATTGCTGACCGTCGAGAAAATCCTGCTAATGCTCGAAGAAATACTGACAGCCATCGCCTCAAAGATGGGAGGATTTGACACCGTCAGCCTCCACGATGTCCTGAATTCGCCTGAATATGCTGCTTTCAGGCAGGGAATCCGATTTTCATTGTTTTTAAGCCAAAATGGAAATATAGATAAAACAGTTAACAATGAGGAGGTTGCAAATGGAATTGGAGAAAAAGCCGCATGAAATTTGTGCTCAAAACGAACTGCAAGACTTGAGTTTTTATTTCTATTCTGTTCATGTTTTTAATTTAATTCTTGAATACAGCTAATCAACAAACATTAAATTTCGTGATTTTGAGGCTGCTAAGCCATAAGCTCCCGTAG
>CAIXMD010000321.1 GCA_903920415.1 uncultured Desulfomonile sp. | reverse complement strand
TTGGGAATGGTTCGAGAAAGAAGTTTTTGGACCTGAAGTATCTCATGGTTTAAGTTTGAAGGACGAAGCTGTGGTTCGACCTTTCTGCTAAGGGTGAGTAAGCTCTGGACGAGATCGGCCCCGCGCTTACCAGCCTGAGATATTTTTTTGATACCGGCATAATCCTGGTCCCCTTCCTGTTTACCCTTGAGAAGGATCTCAGAGTAACCCAACACTATCTGGAGCAGATTGTTGAAGTCATGAGCAACACCGCCTGCCAGAGTGCCTATTGCCTCCATCTTTTGAGCTTGGAGAAGCTGCTGTTGGAGTTGGGTTTCATGGGTTATGTCTCTCTTTACCGCCACATAATTGACGATCTTGCCCGAGGAATCTCGCACAGGGGATATTGTAGCATCCTCTCGATAAAGCGTGCCGTCCTTTTTCTTGTTTACGAACTGGCCTGTCCAAGCCTTTCCATTGGTTATGGTCTGCCAGAGCTTCCTGTAAAATGCCTGATCGTGTTCTCCGCTCTGCAATATCCGGGGATTTTCTCCAATCACCTCGTCAGGTGAGTATCCGGCAATCTGTTCAAATGCCGGGTTTACATACTGGATAGTTCCCCTAATGTCCGTAATGACGATGGCCTCGGCGGCCTGTTCAACAGCAATTGCCAAACGCCTCTGTGCTTCCTCGGATCTCCTTCGTCCTGAGATGTCCCTGATCCATACTTGAATCCCAGGATCTCCATCGAGTTGCACCCGTCGGGCGCTGATCTCACCAAGAAAGGATGCCCCGTCTTTTTTTTGCAGCATGACCTCGTATTGAGAAGTGACCTCTTCGCTTCGCATCCTATCTATGGCCCGACGGCGAGTGATCTCCTGGTAATCCGGATGATAGACCAGCCAGTGGTCCATACCTTCCAATTCACCAGGTGGGTAACCGAGCATCTCGTAAAGGCGTGAATTCGCAAATATGATCTTGGGCCCCTTTTGGACAAATATGCCGTCAAAACTATCCTCCACTAGGGTACGGTACCGGTCTTCGCTCTGTCGAAGTTCATCTTCAATCCGCTTGCGATCAGTGATGTCCTTAATTATTCCCCGGTATCCGAGAATCGTTCCCTCAAGGGCCTTTCTGACGGTTCCAGTTAGCTGGCAGTCAATCTTGGTTCCATCCTTCTTCACAAATCTGAGTGGATAGTCCTTGACGGAGCCTCTGTTTTCTATTTCCCGCCGGAAACGGTTCCGGTCCTCAGGAGTCGCATACAACTTGATGACGCTGGTCCCAAACATCTCATCTTTGGTGTAACCAAATAAATCCAAGAAAGATTGATTGGCATCAATGAGCATACCGTCCGCTTGGTTGATAAAAATTCCGTCCATTGAATCATCGAACAAACTGCGGTACTTCTCTTCACTCTCCCTTACAGCCTGTTCCGCCCTAGTGCGGGCGGTGATGTCTTCGCATGTCATAAGATCTTCGCCCGAATCCAACTTTACGGGGCGAAAATGGATTGTCTTTTCAGTACCGTCCTTGCAGGTCACCGTAAATACTCTTGGTCTCGTTTCCCCCCGGGCAAGGTTGTTGACATCCTCCATCCAGCCCGAAATAACCGTATGTCTGTAGCCGGCGTCTGGATAAGCTTTTCTGAACCACTCTCTACCATTGGGAACATCGCCCAGGTCATAACCGAACATCTCCCTGAACTTGGGATTTGCATAAGAAAATGAGCCGTCAGGCTGGATCATTACCATGCCGAAGGGTGAAT
>CAIXMD010000320.1 GCA_903920415.1 uncultured Desulfomonile sp. | reverse complement strand
GGGATCACTTCTTCCTGGATTACCTGAACCTTTGGCTCACCTTGCAACAGACCAGCGGCGTGCAGGCACAGCAATTTGACTACTGGATACTCGGCAAAACCCCAGACCGGAAGACACCACGCTGGTCCATCATCAGGAACGTGTTGCACTGGGTTGACTGAGCCTGGGAGGATTTTGGACCTCCTAATGTCAAACCAATTCTCTTCACACGATTCTCTCACTGCTCTATGGGCTCGGAACAGGGTGTCTCCCCACTATTACGTGCGGTTCCTGGAAAACAACAAGGACAAAGATCCTTTAAGCCTCAAAGAAAGAGGAATCTTCCCCGCATATATTCTGGAATGGAGATTTATTCCGTAATAAAATCGGTAGAGCACATTCAAGACAGGTTTGAGCAGCGCGATTTTTGAAAGAGCAGGATAGACTTTTTGGACCCACGGATGATCAACCATTATGGAAAACAAACGATGGATGGTTTCGACCTTTGCCTTGAACTCTGGCTCAAAGTTCAGAACGGAAGTCGTAAATTGGCTCTCGAAAGTCTCTTTACCGTCGTCCAATAACCCCATTTCCTTGGCCATGTTGGTAATCTGGGTCCCAGGATACGGTTGAAAAATGGACGCATCGGCAAAGTCCGCTCCGGCCCTGCGGTTCAAATCAACGGTTCGGATCATATCCTCCTCTGTTTCCATCGGCAAGCCAACCATGTTAATTATGTAAAGTCTTATCCCCTCGTTTTTCAGACAGGAAGACGCTTCAATGATCCTCTCATCAGTCATGCGCCGATTCAACACGTCCCGGCGAATTGTTTCATTCCCTGACTCAATGGCCATGCAAACCGAATAACAACCTGCGTTCTTGAGGTATCTCGCGTAATTTTGGGTCACCATGTTGGGTCTGGCATAGCACAAGAATGGGAGCCCGATCTCTCTTGGATACGTTTCGGCGAACTCTTCAAGCCAGCTTTTCTTGACGCCGAAAACATCGTCCTGAAATTTCACAAAACTCAATGTGTACTTCTTTGCAACACTCCGGATCTCATCTATGACATATGGCACGCTCTTGGTTCTCACAACGTGACCCTTGCCTTTGTACAGTTCATGGTAGGCGTGATTGAAACAGTACGTGCATTTGAACGGACATCCTCGCCCTGCAAAAAAGGATTTTATCGGGGAGGCAGCCAGGAATCGGTTTTTCGAGTAGACAAGGTCCCTGTCTGGAAACGGCAACTCATCAAGATCCCCGATCAAGTCTCCGGGTGGATTCTCCCGAACGCCTCCATCAGACAATTTGAATAAAAAATTGGGCGTCTCCCACATTGAATCGGATCCCAGTCGCTCAAGAAGACCAGGGAAAGCCCTGTCTCCCTCACCCCTACAAATAGAGTCAACATGGTTACGTTTGATCAATTCGGGAAAGAAGGTCGGGTGCGGTCCGCCGAAGACGGAAAAGCATGAAACGCGACTCTTGATTCGTGCGTTGATGTCCATGTACCGGTCGATCTCGTTGGAACACAGTGAATACGCAACCACATCGGGAGCATAGGACTCCACCTTTCGGAGAGCCTCCGCTTCGTTCCGGCCAAATTCAACCAGTTCCACCTGATGCCCTGCTCTCTTGGTTACCGCTGACAACGTTGGTATTGACAGAATTTCAAGAAACCCTATCTTGTCGATCACGAAGAGAACCCGAAGTTTTTTCATATCAATCAATTCTACCTCAGCCCAAATCACATTCTTAATCCGAACGCGACCTACATTCTGCACCCATTAGTAGCGGTGCTGGGTAATTTTTTTGAAGGAGGGCCCCATGGATTTGGAATCCCTGAATCTCCAGGCGTCTGATGTGCGGTTTCTACCGATGGTTTC
>CAIXMD010000319.1 GCA_903920415.1 uncultured Desulfomonile sp. | reverse complement strand
TGGCTGCACTGGAGCACCTTGGCAAGATACCGCTTCTGGACCTGGATCTTAGATTGGGAGAGGGCACCGGCGCGGCACTGGCCATGACCTTGGTGGAAGCCTCCTGCCGTATACTGACTGAGGTGTCGACTTTTGAAGAGGCTTCAGTATCGGGCGCAGACAAGTAACTAACCGCAAATGTTGGCATTAAACCTGTCAGGTCCGGATGAAATTACACCGGGCGATTGGGATTGTCAAAGTGATGTCGGTAGTAATATCATGGGTCGATTTTCTGCTCATGTTAAATTCTACGATTAGATGGCGGTCGGTTCTTGACATCTGCTTAATACGTTAGTACATTAAATGGATGACGCGGGGTGGAGCAGCCAGGTAGCTCGTTGGGCTCATAACCCAAAGGTCAGAGGTTCAAATCCTCTCCCCGCTACCAATGATTTATAGAGGTTACGGGTTTCATCCCGTAGCCTTTTTTGCTTTAGCTCCCCATTTTGCTTGTCCTAAAAGCCACATGATTCCGCAGCCTGCAGCAACAGCCGATAATTATGTGGTCAAAAATAGAAAGCTTAGGAATCAAGTTGTTCCTTGATGTTACAGGCGAAAATTTTTCGTAAAAAATCGTACTGCCGAACTTTTCTTACCTTCGGGCAAGGATTTGAAGAAAACGTTCAACTCCCTGGATTGGAACTCCAACTCTGGCCCTTGGTCACTTTTCAGGATGGTAGGCCTACGTTGTCCGGCAGCGTCCAGCAGAAACGTACCGATATCCGCGGAATGGATCCCTCTGGCCAACTTCTTGACGAATCCATGGTCAATCGACCAAGCCTCACGAAACAGGTCTGGGAAGAAATCCGAGCCACAACATGAATAAAAAATTACGCGTCGAACTTTTTCAGAACCTTCTCTATATTCTACCAGCAGGCTGTTCAAGTCATGATCTGCAGGAGGATTTGCCATCCGAAGTATACTTACTGCATCTGCCTGGTAAAGAGCCTCAAGCAACTCCAACTCCTCGAGATTAAACGATAACTGGCCCATAACCTTCTTTAGAGCAGGAGCAAGAACCTTTAAAGCCCCGGAATCAATTCCCTCCAACAGATCGATCAATTCTGCCGGGCTTAATCCTGTCAAGGAAACCTGCTTGGAGAAAGCAGGCTGATACGCCTGGACCTGATGGAACAGTCTAATGATTTGATCCGGCTGAAGATTTGCCCAAGGTAATTTTTCTATTATGACGAGAGCGTCTTTCTCCTGGCTTATAGAGAGCTGATCCACGAGAACTTCAAAATCGAATTCATCAAGAATTCCCTGGCAAGCCAGAATACGGCTGATCGGATCCGGTATGTCAGAAAGAATTACAAGCCTGCTCCAGCGCTTGTAAAAAGTGTTTTCCGACGGCGAGTTGACCGTATCTCCTTCCTTTGTAATAGTTTCCAACAGCTTTTGCCCTGCCTTAATTATCTCTCTTGCCAATATGGAACCTTCTCGTTCTTCCAGCCCTTCCCCAAGCTCTTGGATGACATCTAACACTACGTCTTCCAAGTCCTCAGGGAAGGGGTCGGCAACCTCCCCCATGTCAAGTTTTGTCAAAAATTCACGGACATCTTTCATCTGCAGTGAAACCGGATCAGGACAATCCAAGTACGTTGAGATTATGAGTGTATTGATCACGGCTTCTCTTATGGAATCAACTTCTGAAAGACTCTCAGCATGAACGTTTGGCGATAGATTCAGCATCTTGAACGGAAGGATGTCTTTGAGCCTGAGAATAAATTCGTATCGCTCCACTTCTGATTCGTAGTAGTCGACTATTCCAAGTGTTGTGAAGAGTTCGTCATCGAGTGTAATCGACTGGATAGTATAGATCTCACTGTCCGTAAACACACTCATTTCAGAAAGCCGCTGGCACGTGAGATCGCTGAGGCAATCAAATTCATCTGAGCTGACCAATATTTCCACACGATGATTAAGAAGAAGCCGTCTCCATCTATTCCTGAGCGTATCTATTCGAGTGTAGGCCAAGCGGAACAAAGAAACAGGGGAACTCTCCATAATCAACCGGATACCTTCGTCCACATCCCCACGACTCTTAATCTCCAAGCCGATCCCAACCAGCTTCAAGATCGTCTCCTGAACTTTTGCCAATTCCTCTTCAGATCGAAAATCAATTTCTTGTTGAAGAACATACTTGTTGGCCATGGCGACCGATATCCTGATAATCTCGTCAGCTCTGTCCCGAGTAAAAATCCCCTGTTCCATTCCGCTATTTATTACTTTGGTCAGAAATATCTGTTCATCATGAACAACAAGGCCCAACGAATTCATGTATAATTCCTTCGCAACCAGCGCCTATTAACTTTGAGTTCAATTCTGTCACCGCACTCTTTCAAGATATTTTCCAGTTCGAGTGTCTATCTTCAAGGCATCCCCTTCGTTTACAAATAACGGGACCTGAACCGTCATCCCTGTCTCAAGTGTTGCAGGTTTTGTGGCACCGGAAGCCGTATCCCCCCTGACTCCCGGCTCAGTAGCCGTTACCGTCAGCTCTACGAAAATAGGGACATCTACGCCTATGGGTTTCCCGTTGTGAAAAAGCAACGTAACTGTAACGTTTTCCTGAAGATAATTCCTCGCATCACCTAATTGACCTTCCACAAGGAATAGTTGTTCATAGGTTTCGCTGTCCATAAAATGGTACTCTCCGTCGGACTCGTAGAGAAACTGCATTTGCTTCTCTTCCAGGTCGGGCTTATCAACCTTTTCCCCTGATCGAAACGTCCTGTCTATAACGTTTCCAGAGATCAAGCTCTTCAGGGTGGTCCTAACGAAGGCACCTCCCTTTCCCGGTTTCACGTGGAGAAAGTCGGCTATTATGAAAGGCTCGCCGTTCAGTTCTATCTTGAGGCCCTTCCTGAAATCAGGAGTTGAATACATGAAATCCTCCCATTTGACGTGGATAATACACCTGGAAGCCTATTATCAGCACCCTATTCGGTCATATGAAAAATCCTCGAGGTATTATTGAACGTACACCGTCAACCGACTGAAATCAACTCCTTGGGCATCTCAGAAATGATTTCGGGCCCATTTCTTCCGAGATAAACCAAGGATTCCAGTCGAACGCCGCCTATCCCATCCAAATAAATGCCGGGCTCAATAGTGAAAACCATTCCCTCCTCGAGTACGCCTCTGCCAAGCGGTGATATACGAGGCGGTTCATGAACTTCCATCCCAACTCCATGCCCAAGTCCGTGCATAAAATACTTGCCAAAACCTGACTTTTCGATGGATCGGCGGGCTATGGCATCTAGTTCATGTACCTTTAGCCCTGCTTTGATTGAATCTATAGCCACCATATGAGCGTCGTAGACTGCCTTGTGAATTTTTTTCTGATCGGATGAAGGTGTACCTGGAACACACGTCACGGTCTCATCGCTGTTATAACCTTCAAACCTGCACCCATAATCCATGATCACCAATTCTCCAATACCGATGACTTTCTCGGTCGGCATTCCGTGCGGGAGAGCACTGCGCTCACCGGAAGCAACAATGGTGTCAAAGGCTATCCCGCCTGCACCATTTCGCCTGAAAAGTGATTCCAGTTCGAGTGCGACTTCGGATTCTCTCTTTCCTGAGAGTCCGCTACTCAACATTTCGCTACATGCTACAAAAGCTATATGGGCGGCCTTCTTAATTTTAGCTATTTCCTCCGGGCCTTTGCGAAGTCGAAACTCTTCAAGAAAGCGTCTAGCCAACGGCAGGATTTCCAGACCCGGCATCCTGCGCATCAGCGCCTCAATAAATTCGTAGCTAACCCTTGATCCTTCGATTCCTAAGCGATTGACATGAGTAGCTTTTATTGCTCGACTCAGGGCCTCTATTTTCCGATGCACTACGTGGACGCGAAAGCCACGGGCTTGCTCCAGGGCTTGAATCCTATATCGGCCGTCAGTAAAGAGATGGCTCTCAGTGCGAGTTACGAAAATACAAGCATCGGAGCCGGTAAACCCCGATAAATACCTGAGGTTAATTGAAGGCAAAAATTCAGACGTGTTGAAGACAATTGCGTCCAGATTTTTCTTTGCCAGATGACCACGAAGTATCGGCAGTAGATCAGTCATTACTCTCTCGGATAGTTTGATTTCATACGCTTGATATTTCTCAGCCAACTGTGGAGAAAACCAAGGAGGCGCTTTTCGCGATTCATCCTGTTAGCGTGGGATCTATTTTCTTTCAATGATTCGTCTCCCGGATATTTTTTCAGAAGCTTGTCAAAAATATCCCGTGCCAGATCGAAATGTCCCTGCTTCATAAATTCATGGCCCATGGCAGCGGTTATGGGAACTAACCCCTGAGGAGCGAATTCCTCTTCAAAAGAAGGGAAATCTTCGCTGGAATATGAGAGTGAATCGAAACATTCTTCATCAGATAGGTTCTCTGTTTTGCCACTGGAAGGAACGTTGTTTTCTGCATAGGTTTGTTTAGCTTCGGGAGTCTCCACGATAATTGTCTCGAATATTCCCGCCAGCACACTGTGCAAGGTCTTGTACCTGATCCCGTCAGGCACATTACCACGATGTAAAAACGCGTCGCCAAAAAGATCGAAAATTTTCACGGCGTGAACGTATTTTTCTTCGAGGCAACCAAGTATTTTCAGGCAACCGTCCAAGTCATCACTCTCCAGAAGCAGTTGAGCCTTTCTCATTCCTTCTTCAAATTCTGTTGCAACCGAATAATTGGAGTGTGATTCTGTCATTTTTCTGCGGAATTAGAGTCTTGCGTCACCTGAAATGTGAAATCCGGGGAGAGGAAACGTAGTTTCCGGTCTGGTGAGAATCTTTCATTGCGGAACGGATAATGCTCAGATCGAAACCGTCACGATTGCCGACGCACGGGAACAAACCGGAAAACAAAAGGCCTTAGCCCAGGGCCGGATGTCCGGACTAGACCAAGGCCTTTCTCTGTATAGACTAACAACTAATGGAAAAGGACTGAAGCTAGCTCTTACTCATCAAGGCAAGCTTGGCCCTGACAACTGTAAGCCTTTGAAAGGTTTTCTTATATTCATCTGGATTGGCCGTGGAATCTATTTGAACCAAAAGCTGTTCAAGCCGAGTCATCTCGTCGCTTATATCGGATGCATCGACCTCATGGATACCGTATGCCTCTTCGACAAGGACCGTCATTGAATCTTTCAGGACTTCGCAAAAGCCCGATCCAACTGCAAATCTCGTAAAGGTATCATTCTCCAGATAAGAAAGAATTCCCGGTTTTATGAAGGTCAACATGGGGGTATGGCCTACCAACACTCCGAATTCTCCCATAATTCCTGGAGCAATGACCTCTTCAACTTCTTTGTCGAATATAATCCCTTTGGGGGTTACAAGCTGAACCTTGAATTTTTCCGCCATGAACTTCTCCCGATCAGGCTGCCGCACTTGACAGTTTTTCGGCTTTTATCCTTACCTCGCTCAAATCCCCGACCATATAGAAAGCCTGCTCAGGCAGGTCGTCTAGTTTTCCTTCAACGATCTCCCTGAATCCGGCCACCGTGTCCTGTATCTTCACATACTTACCGGGAGTTCCCGTAAACTCCTGAGCTACGAAGAAAGGCTGAGAAAGGAACCGCTGGATCTTACGTGCTCTTGTTACTACGAGTTTGTCATCTTCCGACAACTCGTCCATGCCCAGAATGG
>CAIXMD010000318.1 GCA_903920415.1 uncultured Desulfomonile sp. | reverse complement strand
GATCTTAGAAAAATACTTTCGTGTGCAAAAGACGTCCTTGTGTTGGATCGAGCCATTTCCCCAGGGGCTGCAAATGCTCCTGTGACCACGGAGATTCGGGCCCTGATGTATCATGAACCTCAGAGACCGAATATCCACTGCATGATTGCCGGCTTGGGCGGAAGAGATGTCACCGCCGCTGATGTGACTAAAATGCTTGAAACGGTCCTCTCGGAAAAAGACGTCGAATACCGAATTTACGGTGTCCGCGGCTGATAACGGACACATATACGGAGAAAATCATGGCAGAAGCAGACAAGAAAAAGGTAATAAAACCTCTGAAGAATTTTTCCACGGCAGAATACATTAATTCCGGCCACAGGGCTTGCCAGGGCTGTGCCGAGGTATTGGCCGTCCGTCATGTCCTCAAAGCAATCGGACCGGACATGATCATGGCTATGGCAACCGGGTGCATGGAAATAATTTCCTCGCCTTATCCTTTGACTTCCTGGAACATTCCCTGGATACACGTTGCTTTTGAGAATGCCGCAGCAGTGGCATCCGGAGTGGAATCCGGATTGAAGGCTCTCAGGCGCAAGGGGCGTGTCCCGGATAGGGACGTCACCATCGTGGCTATGGCCGGGGACGGAGGTACCAGTGACATAGGTTTTCAGGCGCTCTCCGGAATGATGGAACGGGGCCAGAAAGTCATATACGTATGTGTCGACAACGAGGCATACATGAACACGGGCATTCAGCGCTCCTCTTCTACGCCATTCGGCGCCTCGACTACAACGTCCCCCGCGGGAAGGGTTCATCCGGCTGGACAGATGACCTGGAAAAAAGACATGACTGCTATCGCTGCGGCTCACGGCATCCCGTACACGGCTACGGCATGTCCGAGTTTTTACGCAGACCTGAGCAAGAAGATTCAAAAGGCCAAAAGCGTTGACGGACCTGCATACATCCATATCCTTTCGGTATGCCCGACGGGGTGGAGAGTACCTCCCAATAAGGCGATCGAATACGGTCGGCTTGCAGTGGATACAGGAGTATTCCCTCTCTACGAAGTGGAAAACGGGACCTGGAAGCTGAACCGTAAACCCAAGGAGCTGAAACCAGTTGGAGAGTACTTCAAGGGCCAGGGTCGGTACCGTCATCTCGATGAAAAGTTAATATCTTATATCCAGGAAAAGGTGAGCGAGAGGTGGGAGCGTCTTGTCAAACAATGTGAAGTGAGCGCCCCAATGTCCACATCCGGTGACCCGGCGATACAAGACTAAATCCAGAGGCCTACAACTCTCAAAGCGGTCGGCAGCAATGCCGACCGCTTTGAGAGTTCTCTATTCCCAATTACTTTTTTGAAGTCGACTTTGTATCACATATCCTCATCTTCTTCATCCGGCCACTCGATGAAAGGTTTTTTCTGGTCGACCATAGCGTTGACCATGAGTTCGACTAATCCCGTGTACCAGATACCGGTTTTCTCGAAAACCTCATAGTATTGAAGGATATCCCGGATCTGCCCCTTACAATTCGAACATGGAGCGCAGACCATTTTTCTGATTGATGGGTCCATCTCACCCTGAAAGGCATCGAGGATCTGCTGAAGTTTCTTTCTTCCGGATACCGCCCTCTTCCAGTCTGGAAAATTGCCGGAACTCATGATTGCAAAGCCTGATCCTCCTCCGCAGCAATAGTTTTCCACGCCGTGAGGGGTCATTTCCCTGAACCGGCCGGGAGGAAAGATAGCATTAAGGACTTCCCGCTGAGGTTTGACGATGCCCATGAGTCTCACTGCGTTGCAAGGATCGTGAAGGGTGACCGGGAAATCATTCTTGGATGCATCGAACTTGATCTTGCCGGTCTTGACGATGTCCCATAGCAACGTGTAAGAGCTTTCCCGCGGGATCATTTGAGCCCCTGGAAGCAGCCTGTCGGCAATGACAGAGAGTGCTTTGTGAGCATGACCGCATTCGCCGATAACGATCTTTTTTACTCCCAGTTCTCTGGCTACATCGAGATGATGCAACGCTACTCGGGCAAACTGCACGTCGTCGTACCACAGACCGTAATTCACCGCATCGTAACCGACTAAGTCCGTAGATAGGGTATAATCGATTCCCGCCGCGTCGAAAAGTATTGCGAATGCCATAGGATTCTCAGGCCAGGACATAAATTCCCCGGCATTGTGAATCAAAAGAATCTCGGCTCCTTTCTTGTTCAACGGCATCTTAATGGTCTTTCCAGTCTTTTCTTCTATATCATCTTCCAGGTACTCAATAATATCCTCAATTGCAGCTTTGATCATACCTGTGCTGGAACCAAACTGAAGATGCTTGACCGAACCCTTCTCGTGGATCTCTGCTGCAGCGATTCCCATCTCCTGGCTGAACAGTTTCCTCAACTCATGGGTGATCAGTCCGTTGTCCACCCCCACAGGGCAAACCGAAGTGCAACGCCGACAAAGGGTGCATCGATAGGCTAGTTCAGCAAGCCTTGCTATAGTATCCCAGTTCAGATCGATGTCGTGGCCGCGAAAACCTGCCAAAATGTTTCCGCCTTTCGAGAGGTATTTCTTGGCTATTTTGCGAAGAACGTCTGCTCGGAAAGTCGGCCGATAGATATCCTTTCGGCCGCTCGCCTCAAAGACGGGGCACGCGTCGGCACATGTCTGGCACTTGGCGCAGTACTCCAGCGAAAGCATCAGCGGCTGCAGGAAGGTCCAGTTGTCTTCCTTGGACATCAACTTTTCCAATCCACGGAGAAAAGCTTCCACAAGCTTCTTTTCTTCTTCCGGTGTTTGTGGCTTTGGAAGATTGATCGCGCTTATCCCGTCCAGGGAATGCTCCCACTTGTCTTTTTGAGCGTCGGTGAGTTCCGCAAGAGGCTCCTCTACGTAAGTGTCATAGGGAGGAGGCAATTTGGGAAGATCTGACGGCTTTATATTTACGAGCTGTTCAGCAGGTTTGGATATTTCTTCGGGTCTCATAATATGATCCTCCAGTCATTTATTATCTTTTTCGCTTTTTGCCCACGGATTAGTAGTGGCTACATCAGCCCAGGTTTTCCTGCCGCCTTCGGCTCCAATGTGAGGGCCTGACCAACTCACTGGGTAAGCTAGGTATTTCTTAATCT
>CAIXMD010000317.1 GCA_903920415.1 uncultured Desulfomonile sp. | reverse complement strand
CTCTTCCCACCATGATACCGTCACAACCAGTGAGGGTGAGCATCGCTTCAGCATCCTGAACCTCTAGAATTCCTCCGTTTCCGATGACCGGGATTCCGACCGCTTGTTTGACCTTTTCAATAACCTGCAACGATGCCGGACCAGAATGTTTACTGGAACGGCTACGAGAATGTATGATAACAGCGTCGGCGCCTGCAGCCTCGATCAGGCGAGCCAGAACAGGCGCATTTTGATTCTGTTCGTCCCAGCCTGACCTAATCTTGACAGTAAGGGGTATTCTGACTGCAATGCGGACCGCTTCCACGATCCGTCCAGCCAAAGGGAGGTTTGTCATGAGAGCCGCTCCGGCTCCCCTAAAAACAATCTTTCTAGCAGGGCAACCCATGTTAATGTCAATTGCCGCGGCTCCCAGATCCTCTAGGCGACGCGCAGCTTCCGCCATTACCAAAGGATTATTCCCACTGATCTGAAAAATGGTCGGTACGAGGTGACCATCTAAACGTACCGTACGAAACCTACTAGCGGCAGTAACCATGCCGTGAGCGCTGATCATCTCCGTCCACAGAGCCGATACCCCAAACCTCTGAACAACCCTGCGAAATGGAGGATCAGTTATCCCGGCCATTGGCGCCAGAAAAACATTACCCCCAAGTTCAAGATTTCCTATCTTCATCAGTTGATTCCGGTCCCTGGCCGGTCCTGAGTGGATAGACCTTTTGTTTGGTTCTGGAAACCGCCAGAGAGGCAGGTGGAACATCCCGAGTGATTGTGCTCCCCGCTCCTATAAGGCTCCCTGCACCAATCTCAACGGGTGCTACAAACTGAACATCCGAACCTATGAAGCAGTTGTCATGGATTACCGTGGTATGTTTTCGCTTACCGTCGTAATTACAGGTAATTGTCCCACAACCTATATTCACATGTTTTCCTATAATGCTGTCGCCAAGATAGGTAAGGTGGGCCGCCTTAGTGCCTTCACCTACGAACGTTTTCTTTACCTCGACAAAATTCCCGATTTTCACGTTCTTGCCAATGTCGGAATCTGGTCTCAAATGGGCCATGGGTCCTATTGTAGCCCCGTCTCGTACCAGAACTCTGTCTAACCTCGATCCCTGAAGGATTGTCACACAGTCTCCCAGCTTCGAGTCAAATATGTTCACGCCTGACTCTATAACACATTCTTTCCCTATTTCGGTTGCACCTGAAAGAGTTGTGCAAGGGTGGATTACCGTGTCCCGACCCACACGGACCTGAGCATCAACGTATACGGTTGTTGGATCAAGAAGAGTTACTCCCGAATTCATGAGATCTTCTCGAATACGGTCCCATACAATGGTAGATGCACGAGCCAAATCAGCACGAGTATTAATTCCCATGGCCTCTTGGGAATTTTTCAAGACGAAAGCCTGGACGGGGACAGTTTCCTTGACCGCTTCCTTCACAATGTCTGTTAGGTAGTATTCTCCCTGGACATTGTCAGGTCGAATCCTTTCGAGCAATGAATAGAGAAGTCGCGCTTCTACAAGGTAAACACCTGTGTTTATTTCTTCTATTGCTTTTTCATTCTCGTTCGCGTCCCTCTCCTCGACAATCCTGAGCACATGCTGTGACTCGTCCCTAACTATTCTCCCGTAACCGGAAGGGTTTTCCATGCAAGTGGTGAGTACGGTCAATAAGCTCCTCTGTTGCTCGTGGAATGCGATGAATTCCTCTATGGTTCTTGGCTGGACGAGAGGGATATCCCCGCAAAGGACCAGGATGTTACCGGAAAAGTCATTGAACAGGCTTCCTGCCATCGCCACTGCGTGGCCGGTACCGAGTTGAGGCTCTTGAAAAGCAAATTCAATCCCTTGCGAATGAAGAGATTTCATGACTTCGTTGCTCTGGTGGCCCACCACAATGGAAATCTTGCCCAGTCCTGCAGAAAGAACTGCTTCCACAACGTATGAAATCATTGGCCTCCCGGCCACTAGATGCAGCACCTTGCAAAGGTCGGATTTCATACGCGTGCCCTTGCCGGCAGCCAAAATCAGGGCAGCATATTCGTTCATGATCGTGTAAAGTCTATTGCCAGATGTCGGTCCATGAAAACTTATCCCTTTGGTTTTCGCCTGTCAAGCTGTTTTGGCGCTGCTTGCCGTGCTGAAGCCTACTCAGGATCTCTGGAAAAGGTTTCGGCCATAGAGCCAACCCATTGAGAAAACGGTTATTGACTAAAGCGGATGGCGATGGGAATAATGTTGTTTTAAGAAACTTGAGCGAGAGCCCTCAGATCGGTCAAGCCTCAACATTCGCCACCCGGCCTTAATGGAGGTTCCTTTGGAATCTGACCGACATTTTAAAATAGCAGTTTTAGGGGCAGCCTCTATCCCTAAAGAATCCATCCAGGGCCTTAGAGCGTCTGAAATCGGCCGAGCAGTGGCTTCCAGAGGTGGCGCTCTCCTCACAGGAAGTTGTCCGGGACTGCCTCATGCGGCCGTAATCGGCGCATTGGGATTGGGAGGCCTGACTGTAGGAATTTCACCGGCCAGGAGTAGAGAAGAACATGTTTCTGTCT
>CAIXMD010000316.1 GCA_903920415.1 uncultured Desulfomonile sp. | reverse complement strand
GGAACCCAGGGCAGCGCCCTGGGAGAGAGGGCAGGTCCCTGGGAAGAAGAGATACACACCGCTATGAGCGGTACCTGGAGCCAACCATGAATCCTGAAAATCTTATGCAGCAGGTGCGGGAAGCAATTGACGCAGGTCTCATGGACGAGGCCGTGTCGATCACCAAGAGCCGTGACACAAAGGAATCCATCAACCCGGACATGCATCTGGCATGGGCCGACGTGTGTGAAGAACTGAACCTCACGGATGATCTGATCGGAGAGTTGAACATGGCTGTCCGTGACGCCCCGGGGCGGGCAGATGCCTTCGTGCGCCTGGCTGAAGTGTACCTGGATCATGGTCAACCAAACCGGGCGGCACGCGTCTGGGCGGAACTGGTCGCTCAGAAGCCTGATGAGGCTTCCTACCATGAAAGACTGGGGGATGCGCTCAAAGAAGCCGGGCAGTTCGAAAAAGCACGGCAGTCCTATACCGCGGCATTGGAAAAGACCGGGGATGCGCGGTTCAAGGGCTTCTTGAGGGACCTGGATTTTCTGGAAGCTCCTGACGAAGATCAGCAGGCGCTACCATCACCGGAGCAACAGATTATACCCCAGCGGCATAACCTCGTCACCTTCACGACGCTCTTTTCAAGCCGAGAGGGCGTCTATGCCCGTCAGTGGGTGAGTCCTACGGGTGAGTCCGGCTATACCCCGGTACAGGAGCCCCTTACCCTGAAGGTGGCCGAGAACCACATCCTCGGGAACTACACCATCGGCGCCTATCCTGTGAGACTGGACAATACGGTGAACTACATCGCCTTTGATTTTGACATCGCCAAGTTCGCCGTCGCCCGCGCCATAGCAAGCGAACGCACATGGAACTCCCTCGTGGGGAGGATTCACAAGCTGGCGTGTCGCCTTGTCGATATTGGAGCTGCCCACGATGTGGCTGTCTACATCGAAGACTCAGGCTTCAAAGGAAGACACTGCTGGATCTTTCCGGAGACGCCGATACCGGCAGGTGTGGCTAAGAAATTCGGCGAACTCATGAGGAACCAGCTTGCCCCCATCCCCCAGGATATGACCATAGAGGTCTTTCCCAAGCAGACTTTAGTGAGGAAAGGCAGCCTGGGAAATCTCATCAAGCTGCCGCTCGGTGTTCACAAGAGAACGGGCAAGCGAGCGGTCTTCCTTCAACCCGACTCCACGCTCTATCCCGATCAACTGGGGTTCATGGAGAACATTTTTAAGACCCCAAGGCGCATGATCTATGCCTATATTCAACGGATGCTCGCAAGCCAGGCTCCTCAGCCGCAGGAATCCCCTCAGCCTGGGACCCGGCAGCACGAGTCTCCTTTCGAGGGTTCATCGCCATTTGAAATCTCAGAACGACCGGCTGCCAAGATAGAGATCCCTTTTGATCTGGACCGTGACCCCGAGTTCCAGACGCTCATGCTCAAGTGCCCCGTGCTCAGGAACATCGTGGATAAAGTCAACCGCACAGGGTCCGTCTCAAAGGAAGAAACCGTCATATTGATTCACTCACTGGGGCACCTGAACCATGGTCCTGAAGCGGTCAACGCCATCTTTCTCCGCTGTGACAACGCGGATCCTACCCTTTTCCTTAAGTCTCGGCTCAAGGGCAATCCGGTGAGCTGTCCCAAAATCCGATCCCGAATTCCCGATGTGACTTCGACCGTGCCCTGCAATTGCAGTTTCGATCTCGACCTGAACCTGTACCCCACCCCACTCATCCACGTGCGGGCCTTTTCTGGAACGGAAACCCCCAGCCCATTGGGGCTCACGGTCGATTCCATTCAGTTCCAGACCCTGGTGCAGGACTACATCAAACTCAGGAAGCAGTTCCGTGAGACCAAGCTCCTCATGGAACGCTACGAGGCGAGGCTCAACAGTTTCTTCGAGGATGCGGCAGTCGAATCGGTTCAGACCCCGCTCGGGGAATTGCGCCGCATGAAGAAAGAAGGATCACCGGCATCCTTCACGTTGGAAATTTAGTGTTAAGATCAGCGTTCCCGAGTGTGCAGCCGTGACCATACTCTACGTAACCGATCAAGGAGCGTCTCTAACAAAGCAGGGCAACCAACTGGTGGTGGTCAAACAGGGGAAAACCCTCCAGGCCATCCACGCCTTCAAGGTGGAGCAGGTCGCCCTCATGGGAAACATCAACCTCTCACCCAGCGTGATTACGTTCTTGCTGCAGCAAGGCATCGACACCGTATTTCTCTCCTATTACGGCAAGTACAAAGGCCGCCTGATCTCCCAACACGGAAAGAACATAGAACTCAGGCGTAAACAATTTCAGAAAATCGACGATCCGGAATTTCGGATGCATGCCGCCCGGTGCTATGTGAAAGGCAAGCTGAACAATTCACGTGTCTTCCTACGCCGACAGAACCAGGAGATCCAAAACCCGGACATAACATCCGCGCTGAACCGGATTCGTCGCCTCATAGCACAGGTGGATTCCTGCGAGACGACAGAGACGCTCATGGGAGTCGAGGGAGCGGGGGCGGCAGCCTACTTCGGGTGCTTTCATCACGTGATCAGAGTGCAGGACATCAGCTTTCATGGACGCAACCGCAGGCCGCCAAGAGACCCGGTAAACGTTCTGCTCAGCCTCGGGTACACGCTTCTCGCGAATGCTGTCCACTCCCAGGTGAACATCGTCGGTTTGGATCCCTACCTGGGATGCCTCCACTCGACTGAATACGGCCGACCGTCGCTCGTGCTGGATCTCATGGAAGAATTTCGGCCGGTGCTCGTTGATTCCTTGGTGCTCTATGCTGTGAACAAGGGTATTATTCGGACCAAGCACTTTTTCAGGCCGGAGGACAGGGAGCCCGCTGCCTTTGACTTCGCGGAAACCGAACCGGTAAGAGAGGAATATCCCATAGTCTTGATCCATGAAGGGATGAAGAAGTTTATCACGCTCTTCGAGGAGCGTTTGAACCGCAGAGTGCTTTATCCTCCGAGGGGGAAAAGGCTCACGTACAGGGGCGTACTTCTTGAACAGGTAAGGATGTTTGCCGCGCTGCTGTCGGGGGACTCGGATTATAACTCGTTCTCGATGCGATAGAGGCGGGTATGTTCGTTGTTGTGGCTTATGACATTGTGGATGACCGGAAACGGCTTCGGGTTGCCAAGCTGATGAAGAGCTACGGGGTGCGAGTCCAGAAGAGCGTATTCGAGTGCATCCTGGATGATCGTCGGTATCTCAAGATGAAAGAACAGGTCGAAAAGTTGATTGACTGGGAAGATGATGGCGTCAGATATTACATTCTCTGTGCAGGATGCGTAAAAAACATAGACACGAGCGGGGTAGGCGTTATAATGGAGGACGAGGATGTGATCGTCGTGTGACCTGCGGTCGATGAAGTTTCCGAGGGATCTTGGAGTTTTGCAGGTTATGCACAACCCATTGAAATTGTTGAGTGCCCAAAACGGATTCCTCGTTTTTGTAACCACTTGGATTTGCTAGGTTAAACTGTATGTTCACTGCATTAGTCAAGATCAAGATAAAGGTATGTGCCTCATGCGCCGTTTTTCGCGCTGAAAGCAAAGTGATACTGACCCCTTGGGGGCATGGGGTCCGAGTAAATGACCTGATTAGAAGGGATTGCGACCTTGAAGCCTTGCAAAGCGCTCGGCTTTGTTGAATCCGTCCGAGTAAATGACCTGATTAGAAGGGATTGCGACAATAATATTGTTCCCGGTCGATT
>CAIXMD010000315.1 GCA_903920415.1 uncultured Desulfomonile sp. | reverse complement strand
TCGTATGGTCCAACGAGTCATTTGCTTTGCTGCAGCCCCTATCAAAAAAGAACAACGGATCACAGGATCACTGAACCTCACTCTCGACGAAAGACCGTCGGTCGAAAACTGACCCAGAGGGCGGGGTGAGCTGTACGAGCCCCAGTGAAGATATCAACCCTGAGGTCCAGGCATTCCTGAATGTCCTTCTAGGCCTCTCCACAATGTCCGACCATGCCATAATTCTATCTGGGTTTGATACGAGGGAACTCACTCCTCTCCAGGAGATCCCGGTGGGAATCGAAGCGTCTTGGGATGTGATAGAGTCAACCAACAGGAGTTGCGAGCCCATTCGTCTCAACAGGAGAAGCGTGTCGTGAGGTGCTGGGTGATCAAAGCTCATTCCCCTGCTGAGGAAGCCTGTAGGTAGGACGATGGCTTGCTGCTGACTGGTGTTTGGCCATCCTGTATCAGATGGGTAGACGTACCATGCTCCCAGCGAGGGATCGTCGTAGAGCATGCGGATCAACGACCTGATCCCCGCCCAGCCCCTAATTACTGCCGCACGGTCGTGATAGGACTCCAGATCCAGGAAAACGAAGTTGGTCTTCGGTTTCACATCAGGGACCTGAGCGACAAAGCTCCTAAAAAGATTATTTCGCAAGACAGCCGCTTCTTTCCAGTCAGAACTAAGTCCTGCGTGGAACAAAGCCATGAATCCTATGGCAATCACCGCGGCGATCTTGGCGACCTTTCGTGCGACTTGGTTCTTCGGAATAGTCACCAAAACGGCAGTCAGGATAGCCAGGCCGCCAGATGTCGAAGAATATATCCGGCTGGCCTCATTGAAATTGAACCACGCGAGGCTTAAATCGCAACTCATCAACCATTTGGCGCCAACCGTTTCGACTAACTTTGGCGGTCCGGTACCATATCCGGCTATTTGGTAGGGCAGCATTCCTAGCATGAGAATTGCCGCTCCAAGAATGACTTTGTACAAAGTTGGACTGTGTTCACTAAATTCTGATGCACCAAAATTTCCATTGTCACCTTGGGAATGCACACCCCAAGAAAATAGTACTCCGGCTGCCCATACAACAACGAAAACGGCAACAAGCCAAACCCAAGGATCTGAAGGAATATTGGTAAACGGTGCAACAAGGTAAAAGGGCAGTAGGGCCAAATAGGACCACACCAGCTCGAACGATGGTAAAATGCCGCTGTGCTCCACCACCCCGCCGTTCAGAAGGAGAAACCTTGTAGCTAAAGCCCCGACGAAACCGGTAACTATTCCAGTCCCGAGTCGCAAGAAGAATTTTCTATCGCAACGGTTTTCGCGTCGCCGATAAATGGGCCAAACGAAAAGTGGCACTGTGAATATCAGGAAACTCGCCGCCTCATAGGTCAAAAACGACAAGTTATAAAGGAGAACAGACGGGATAAGGCCGATCCACGATTGGGACCTCTGCGTCCAAAACTGAAACCCCAGAATCGAAGCCCAAAAAAATAGGAGACTGAGCCTGGAATTGTCCGTAAATATCAAATAGGTCAAACAGGAGGATTCAGGGAGGAAAAAAGCGAACATGACGGAAAGTGCAACGAAAACAGCGCTTCTGGGAAAAGTCTTTGAAAGACACGCACCCATGAGCAGGCAGGATGTTGCCAAAAGGAGCAACGAAAACAAATGGAAGGGAACCCTGTTGAAACCGAAGACTTCGAACAAAACGATCCAGTAAATTCCTTCAACCGGTCTGAGAAATGCACGAGCGTAGCTCACCAACGATCCTGGAAAGTCGTGCCAATATGGCCAACTGAGTACCCACCAATCGTCGCCATCGAATCCTATATCGCCTGTTACGAGCACCAAGAATCCACAATAGGAAGCGAGCCCGACTGCAACGAGCCACATCAAAAAAGCGTTGGAGATTTCTTGTTTCAGAAGTTTGTCCTGATCCAGGTGATGCTTCCGGGATTTCGAGAGCTTAGCACACCAAATGTGTTATAGATCTGATACATATCAAGACTGGACACAGATGAACAGGAAGATTATTGTCGTAAGATCCGATTTCCCTGTTATGGTATTAGGAGCCTGGAGGTGCTATTGATTTTTTTTTGGTTTACCAGGCGTAACGGAGAAAAGCCTTCGCGCATAGGAACCTTGTTGATGACACGCTTGCCTGTGGCAGAGTTCGCCCTTGAGATCAAGACTGATATGATACACAAGGCATGTCATATGTCACAGTGTAAGAAGCGTAGTATATCGTTCCCACTTTCCAGCCGGACAACGCTCAGGAACCAGTTCACGGCTGGATCGGGCCAGGAGGCCTGTCAAATGGTCCCAGGTTTGTCAAATTGATACGACAGCTTAGTTCCAGCTCGCGAAGTTCTGACGATACAGCCATAGAAATAGACGGCCTATGGAAACGATACGGACTGCCCTCACTCGCTGTTTTTCGAAAAACTTGGGGACGGCTGCGAAATGAGAAGTTGTCTCATATCTCTGAAAACGACAGATCCTGGGCACTCCGAGACCTGAATGCCGTCATTAGACGCGGTGAAACAGTTGGTATCGTAGGACGCAACGGCGCCGGGAAAAGCACTCTTCTCAAGATCTTGGCTGGCGTATGCTCTCCAACCAGAGGTCGAGTTGAGGTCCACGGCCGAGTTTTCCCTATGATAGAGCTGAACGCAGGGTTGAATAAGGAATTAACCGGCAGGGAAAACGTTCGCCTTCTTGGAGCTATAATGGGCCTGACTCGTCGCGACATTCAATCAAGACTACCCGAAATCGAAGATTTCACGGACCTGGGAGAGTGGTTCGATAGACCTGTTCGGACCTATTCGAGCGGTATGCTGGCTCGACTAGGCTTCGGGGTGGCTGTGAACGTAGAAAGCGACATCATTCTTGTAGACGAAACATTCGCAGTGGGAGATCTGAAATTTCAGAACAAAAGTCTGGAGCGAATGAAACAGATACAACAAGTAGGCGCGACGCTAATACTCGTGAGTCACAGTCTTGACACCCTGCAGTTCATGGCGCGACGCGGTATTCTCATGGATAACGGTCGGATTGTAGCTGAGGGGAGTTCTCTGGAAGCTATCAATGCTTACGAAAAACTGGTGTTCTGTGTGGAGAACGAGCAGATGGAACTCCGTGCACGGAGCAGAATCTCTACTGAAGAAGTAAACATTTACAGCGCACGCCTCTACACTGAAGATGGACAAACTATTAACGAGGTAACCTCAGGTCGCCCATTTGGCATTGAGGTGGATCTTCATCTTGGACGTCCCTTGCAGCTTCCCATGTTTTCTGTAGGTATGCACAACGACGATGGCGTACTTTGCAAGTGGAACATTTCGCTCGAGGACGGTCTCTCAGTGCCGGGATCCTGTGGCCGCTTTCTGTTAAGGGCTTGGTATCCTGAGAATAATTTGGGTAATGGCATGTATGAAATTCATTTTGCTACTCGAGATGGGGCTTCCTTTGAAACCCTTGAGCGTATAGCAGGCTTGCTTACCTTTTTCGTTAAGGGCTCTGAACAATCAAAGGGAATAGTCGCTGGGAGGTGCCAGTGGGAGATGATCCCCCATAAGCCCGCCAGCGCTTCGAGCGAGGACATACATAATCACTCATCGAACAGCCAGCGGCAAGCTGCGTATCAATAGTCTTCCATCGAAGGATGTTAGCAAAACGGAGTCGGAAAAAGTGGACAAGAATCTTGTGATAGACGGCCGCACTTATGAAGTCGAGGTGATGCAAAAAGTGTCGTTTGGTACCGAAGCCCCACGATTGGCAGTGGTCTCCCGACAGCAGAATGGAATGGGTATGGATTTGGTTCGTACTTGTATCCGTGGGGTACAACATTTCACCCCCGAACCCCACGAGTTATGGGTGATTGACAACAATTCTCCCAGAGAAAATCTTAGCTGGCTCGTAGAATGGCCTGATGTCAACATCGTTCTTAATCGAACCGAGCCTCTCCCACATGAAGCCAGAGATACCACGCATGCCGAACCCGATCCCGACAATCAACTTACGTGGGACAGCTATGCCAACGCGATAGGATTAGAAATAGCTGTTAGGCTGATTGATCCGAAATCGAGCCATCTCATGTCTCTCCATATGGACACCATGCCTTGTAGACCGGGGTGGTTGTCTTACTTAAGATCGAAAATCAAGGGGAACGTAAGGGCTGCCGGTGTACGTATGGATAAAACCCGCACGTCGGAGGGTGTACTCCATGTCTTGGGATACATGGTGGATTTTCAGCTTTTCAGAGAACTTGGATTGGACTACTTTCCCGACCTTCCACGATTCGACGTGGGAGACAGAGTAACGGTGAGGCTGAGAGAGGCGGGGTACGATGTGTTTGCATGTCCCAATACCCTTTGGGAACCGGACCTGGCCGCACAAATTCCTCAGGGTTCGCCGTTGAGAGAATTTGGTGTAGACCGGGCTTTCGATGAAGATGCACACGTCATCTTTATGCATCTCGGTCGAGGGGTGAGAAAATCCATAGGCATACATACTAGAGGTACAATGGTAGAGGAATGGGTTCGTTTAGCCGATGGGCATCTTCTCGTCTGAAATTTGGCTGCATTCGAATAAACCACCGGTGCATTTTACCCGGAGGTCTCCTCATGGCGGGTGATAAGATTTCCGACCATCTGGGAATGCAGACCTTGAACGAAAAGTGTTCTACGGGCAAGAACTCATTAGCGGAATTCTCAACAACAACCTTCGTATGGCTGATCTCAACTTCCCTCCTTTTCGCGTGGATTTTCGAGTGGGACCGATACCAAATCATTACGATCCATAGGTTACACAGCCTACCATTGTCTGACAAGGCCCTCCTGATCTGGCTGTTTGCAGCCAAGTCCATGGTGTGGTTCGCTCCTTTGTTGCCGCTATGCGCAGCCTTGGTGGGATTTGGACTTAGGAGAACGGCTGTAATCATTCTCAATTGCTTCTGGATAGTCGTTTTTTTTCTTATGGCCACTGACCTCATCTCTGTTTGGTTTTCCAGCTATCATGCATGGGATTATTTCCCCTCTACAGGGGCTATACTCGAACATCCCCAAAGAGAAATCCGGCGGTGGGCGGTAGATAGACTCAGTATGGACCCATTCGTGGTTTTCAGCTTTTTTGTCATTTCCGGCCCGACATGCTTCATTTTAGCGAAATGGACAACCGTGAGGCTAGGGAGTCTGCTGCCTTGGCTGTGGTCTGACAAATCAGCAGTGGCGCTCATGGTAGCCTTCGTTCTTGTCGTACTGGGAGTAGCGCCATCCCTCGTTCTTTTCAACGACAAGGTCCTGCTGGACCGAGCCCTTAACTCTCTGTCGAGCCCGACTATACTGAGGGAATGTCTGCGGCGCACGACTCATCAGCCGGAAAGTCAAGTTGGACGTGCGCACGCGGGATCTCTAGAAACCCCATTTCCCGCCACGTGGCAGGAGGAAAACATTAGACACTCTTGCCTCGGGAAACCACCCATGCGTCCAGAGGAACTGCTCGAAGCCAAGGACGAGTTATTGGCCACGAAATACGTTCACGAGGCCGCTTGTCCTGGGCCCGCGGATCCGGACGCTTTCATCAAAAACCCCAACCTCCCCAATGTTATATTGATTGTTGTTGAGAGTTTTCGTCCTTCCGCTGTTGGTCTCCAGCTCATGAGAGACCTGGATGCATGGTCTCGGCAAGGACTTTGTCTCCAACGACATTATTCCGGTTCAAACTGTTCTCACTTGGGACTGTTTTCATTGTTATACGGCAGGTGTCCCATTGGATACGATCAAACCTTGCAACGCAAGATACCGGCTCAGTTTTTCGAGTCTCTCCGGAAATCAGGTTATGAG
>CAIXMD010000314.1 GCA_903920415.1 uncultured Desulfomonile sp. | reverse complement strand
GGTGATGGTTTGGATCTGATAGCATCACCAGTTAAAATGATCGACGCCGGCATGTATAGAATACACGGGACGGATTCTCCGTGGAGCGTTGGATCCAGCCAGTCCCATGGCTGCGTAAGGTTACTCAACAGTTCCGTTGCGCGCCTATCGGATATCCTGAAGATGTACGTGGGTACCACCGCGAGGGGTGAGAGTCCCAACGGTCCCTACGTGAACCTGGCTCGTCCGGTAAGGCTGATCCTTTATTGACAAAAATTTATCCAGTGTAACGAATATCAAGTTGTCGGAAGGGAGCAACAGGTTCCTCGCACAAATTCTCTTTATCTTCTCCCCATCTTCCTTCGTATCTCGTCGAATGGGAACCGGACGATAAATGGACGCCCATGTGGGCAAACTTCGACGGAACCAGACCGGTCCAACTCTCTCAGGAGAGTTCTTATCTTTTCAGGTTCCATGCTGCCGGACTCCTTCACCGAAGCTCTACAGGCCATACTCTTGAGCAGTTCCTCTCTGAGCATGGAAGGGTCTCCGCGTACCCCAGTGTTGAGCATCACTTCCACCAGATCTGAGAAAAATCCTTCGAAGTCTGGATTCTTAAGCCATACTGGGACCCCCTTCACCACAAAGTCGTTTTCTCCAAATTCCTCGATCCGGAATCCTACCTCGGCAAGAATGCTCAAATGCCCGGCCAGTATTCTGGCCTCGACCGGAGAATATTCAAGTACAACCGGGATCAAGAGGTCTTGCGACTCAGGTGGAGCCCCATCCTGTTCGGATCGTTTGAGACTGTCGAAAAGTATCCGCTCGTGGGCGGCATGATGGTCCATGATTACAAGCTCATCATTGCTGTGCAAAACCAAGAAAGAATTAGGCAGCCTGCCCAGGATTCCCAAAGAAGAAAATTTTTCTGAAGCGAGATTCTCTTGCAAGCAAGGACTCTGATTAAAATTTTCTGGAGTAGGATGTGCTATTTCAGCGCTTTCCGAGGAAGCGAACCCATTTGACTCTCGCTCAAAGTAGCGAGGGATTGGAGTTAGAGGAGGCCTTGGAAACAGCGATTCTCTAGGGCCGGGAGGAGGATTGAAGGGAGCCCCCATCAACGCTTGATGGACTCCATCGAGGATCATGTCGAAAACCTGTTTAGACTTGACAAAACGGACCTCGGACTTCTGAGGATGGACGTTGACGTCCACTTCTTCGGGCGGCACTTCGATGAAGAGAATGGCAAGAGGATATCGCCCCCGCTCCATGAGATTTGAAAATGCACGGGTAACCGCTGCGTTTATAAGGCGGTCCCGGACCGATCGACCATTGACGAATGTCAGAACCGAGCGCATCGTGGAACGAGCATAGGGAGGCCGAGCCACGTAGCCCCTCACTTGTGCCTCTTCCAGGGAGTAGTCCACTTCGATCAGGTTGTCCCTAACGTCTTTCGAGTAAAGAGTATGAATTCGTTCGAATGTTGATGTTACCGGTGGAGTGTCCATCTTCAATCTTCCGTCTTCGGTGTAGGTGAACCCTATTGACGGAAAGGCCAGAGCAAGCCGCACCACGAGTTCCTGTATGTAGCCGGATTCTATCTCGGCGCCTTTAAGGAACTTGCGCCGGACCGGAACATTGTAGAAAAGGTTACGCACCTCAACGAGAGTGCCTCTTACCATGGCCACGCGTTCCGATTTGCGGAGTATCCCGCCCTCAACCACAATCTCCATTCCAAAGTCTTCGGAGGCATCGCTGGTAACCAGCCTGAGCCTGGATACGGATGCAATGCTTGCCAAGGCTTCTCCCCTGAAGCCCATAGTAGCAATCCCAAATAGATCTCTTTCCGAATGGAGTTTAGAAGTTGCATGGCGCTCCACTGCGAGGAACGCATCGTCATGGCTCATGCCTGAACCATTGTCTTTTACAACGATACTCTTTTTCCCGCCGCTTTCGATATCCAAACGTATCGATGCTGGATGAGCATCGATAGAGTTTTCAATGAGTTCCTTCACAACGGAAACAGGCCGTTCGACAATCTCCCCGGCTGAAATTCGATTGATGACTTTTTCGTCGAGGACCCTGATTAAGTTTGCCATAAGGGTCCTTCGGGTAAGTTTTTCTTGAAATGTTCGTACGCTTTTCTAGTAGCCGTTCGTCCTCTCGGGGTCCTGTCGATAAATCCTTCTTTCACCAGGTAAGGCTCATACACATCTTCCAATGTATCTCGTTCCTCTCCCACTGCTGCGGCTATCGTGTCTATTCCCACCGGGCCGCCATCAAATTTGAATATTATGGTTTCCAAGAATTTGCGGTCCATTTTATCAAGGCCGGAGGTATCCACCTCGAGCATGTCAAGAGCTTTTCGTGCGCTTTCACGATCGATTATACCGTCGCCTCTCACTTGAGCGTAATCCCTGACTCTCCTTGTCAAGCGATTAGCGACTCGAGGGGTGGATCGTGAGCGAGCGGCGATTTCCGAGGCACCTTCTTGGTCGATCTCAACTTTCATGATCGACGCAGATCTTCTAATAATAATTTCAAGCTCATCGTTTGAATAAAAGTCCAGGTGAAAAATTATTCCGAATCGGTCTCGCAGGGGATTAGTCAGCAGACCGCTACGGGTAGTGGCTCCCACGAGGGTGAAAGGGGCCAGATCCAGTTTGATCGTCCTCGCACTGGGGCCCTGACCGATGATGATGTCAAGTTTATAATCCTCCATGGCTGGATACAGGATCTCCTCCACTACAGGGGAAAGCCTGTGTATCTCATCGATGAACAGTACATCCCTGGGCTCAAGGTTTGTCAGAATGGCAGCCAGATCTCCGGGTTTCTCAACAACGGGCCCTGACGTGGACCGAATCTGGACACCCATTTCTCTCGCTATTATGTTGGCAAGCGTAGTCTTGCCCAAGCCGGGCGGACCGTGAAAAAGAATGTGATCAATAGCCTCTCCTCTCGCTCTGGCAGCCTCCATGAAAATGGATAAATTCTCCTTGATTTTTCTCTGCCCCACGTACTCGGCAAGGAGTCGAGGACGCAAACTCCCTTCTGTTTCATCATCGTCTTTCTTAAGATGACCGTTAATAACACGTTCGGCGGTCATTTGGTTTCCCCCGGCAAACGCAAGTTGGCATAAAGTTTTGGACGTAACGCATCTAGTTTATCACAGGAGTGCTGATCCGGGTTGAAAGTTCTTCGAGTCCATGATAGTCAAGATTTAAAGGTGTAAACTCTCCAGGGATAAAGGAACGAGCCGGCCGCACAAGGATGAAACTTTGGGATAGAATAAAGAGACTGAATTCATTACTCCTCGGATTTGAAGTTATCACTTGAAAGTTAAGAACAGTGGAGGATTATAGGTATGTCCGGCCATAATAAATGGAGTACCATCAAACATAAAAAGGGGGCCGTGGATGCCAAGCGGGGGAAGATGTTCTCCAAGATTATTAAAGAGATCAGTATCGCCGCTCGCATAGGGGGGGGAGATCCGGATGGAAACCCGCGTTTGAGAACAGCCGTGAACGCAGCTCGAGCCGCCAATATGCCCAAAGATAATATCGACAGAGCCATCAAGAGAGGAACGGGTGAAATAGAAGGTGTCTCTTACGAGGAAGTTGTCTACGAAGGTTACGGTCCCGGGGGAGTTGCAGTCCTGGTCGAGGCGCTCACCGATAACAAGAATCGCACTGTGGCAGAGATTCGACACATTTTCGATAAATATAACGGAAATCTGGGAGAGTCGGGCTGCGTGGCGTGGATGTTTGACAAGAAAGGTTTGATGGCTATTTCAGCAGCGAAACTCCATGAAGATGAAGTAATGGAGCTGGCTCTAGAATCCGGTGCTCATGACGTACAAATTGAAGGTGATACGTTTGAGATAACGACGGAACTCGGAGATTTTGAAGTAGTGCGAAAAGCTGTTGAAGATAAGGGATGGAAAATCGAAATGGCCGAGATCACTATGATACCTCAAAACACGGTGAAGCTTGAAGGGAAAAAGGCCGAGCAGATGCTCAAAATGATGGACTCTCTGGATGATCACGACGACCTCCAGAGGGTTTTTGCCAACTTCGACATTTCCGAAGATGAAATGATGAAAATATCCGCATGATACTGTTGCGTTAAGAAATGCTGATACTAGGAGTAGACCCCGGCAGCACGGCTACCGGGTATGGAATTATTCGGAAGACCGGCGCTCGCTCAGCCCATGTGGACAGCGGGGTCATTCGTGCATCCAAAGCGGCAAGCCAATCTCAGCGCTTGTGGGAGATCCACAACAAGCTAGACTGTGTCATACGTGAACAAGTTCCGGTGGTGATGGTTGTAGAATCACTATTCCATTTTAATAACGTCCAAAGCCTTATGAAACTCAGTCAGGTTCGAGGAGTGATATTACTCCTGGGTGAAGCCCATGGCATGGAGATCGTCGAGTACAGCCCTATGGAAATAAAGAGAGGTCTCACCGGGTACGGGGCTGCGGAAAAAGGGCAAATGATATTTATGGTGGCCAAGATCCTGAATCTCCCCACTCTCAAATCTGCTGACCAGGCAGATGCTCTGGCCATGGCCCTCTATCATTCGCATATTTGTCGGCCAGGAGGGCGCATTCAATGATTGCTGCTCTGCGCGGACAAATTCTCTCAAGAGGTTCTAATAGGCTGATAGTGGATGTTCGAGGCGTGGGTTACGAGGTGGCTGTTTCACTCAATACCATGGAGTCTCTGCCCCACGACGGAGAAGTGTTCCTGCACGTTTACACAGCCCTGCGTGAAAACTCGCTGGAGCTTTACGGATTTCTCGATCAGGATGAAAAGCGTCTTTTCGAGATGCTGCTCAGTGTGGCCGGCATAGGTCCTCGCTCCTCGCTTAACATATTATCAGGCATCTCACCGGCCGGATTCCAGGAAGCGGTTCTGAACGAGGATCTTCACAAGTTGACATCCCTACCCGGCATAGGGAAGAAATCCGCTGAAAGGCTGCTGGTAGAACTGAGAGAGAAAATACGGAAGATCTCCCCGGCAAGGCCGTCATATCGAGGGGCTGCCATAACGTCTTCCCTGGAAGAAGACTTGATTTCCTCTCTCGTCAACCTGGGCTACAAAGAACGGGTTGCTTATGCTGCAGCACGGAAGGTTCTCAAAGGCGCCACTTCTGATCTCGAACCTGCACAGGCAGTAAAATTGGCTCTCCAAGAATTGATTAAATAGCGAATTTTCTCGAAGATTTGTGAACGAGGAGGCCGTCCCATGAAGTTCGTAATAATCGGCGGAGACGCGGCGGGGATGAGCGCTGCTTCTAAAGCAAAAAGAAATGACGACAAACTGGAAGTCACAGTCCTCGAGGCTACTACTGACGTTTCCTACTCCGCTTGCGGAATGCCTTACAACGTTGCGGACGCAGGACGTGTAATGGATGATCTGGTAGTGCGTAGAGCAGAGGTGTTCCGCGAAAAACAGGGCATAGATCTGAAATTGGGTTATGTGGCACGTGCGATAGATCGGGGGCGGAAAAAGGTTATTGGCGTAATGGCCGGCAAAGATCCTTTTGAAGTCCAATATGACAAGCTCTTGATCGCCACAGGAGCCAGACCAGTCACGCTTGACATACCGGGGGCGGACTTACCGGGTGTGCACGTGCTGAAGACTCTTTATGACGGGCGTGGCATCAAAGACTATCTCGTGTCCAAAAAAGTGAAAACTGTTTTGATCGTTGGAACAGGCTACATTGGCCTGGAAATGGCAGAAGCTTTCCACGCGCGTGGGATCAATGTGGTAATGGTGGATATACTATCCAGATTGCTCCCCTGGTTGCCCCAGGAGATGGCCGGTGTGGTCGAAAAGGAACTTGGAGACAAAGGGGTTGAAGTGCACCTGGGCGTCAAGCTTAAATCCTTAGAACAGTATGGCAGTGGTCTTAGGGTGTTTCTGGAGGATAAAGAATTCCTCGTGGACATGGTCCTTATGGCCACAGGGATCGTGCCTAATTCCGAGTTGGCTGCCGACGCCGGGTTAAAGATCGGACCAAAGAATTCCATAGCAGTGGACAAATCCTTACACACGTCCGACGACGATATCTTTGCCGCAGGAGACTGCGCTGACGCCTTTCATGTGGTGACTGGCAATAGGGTGTGGATACCTCTCGCTTTGAGAGCCAACAGGGCTGGATGGGCCGTAGCCGACAATGTAACCGGCCGTGATGTGAAGCTTGAAGGCATTGTGGGAAGTGCCGTCTTCAAAGTCTTGGATATCGAGGTCGCCCGTACCGGACTCAGTTCGAGTGAAGCCGCTGAAGCCGGGTTTGATCCCGTCGAAGCCTTGATTAAGAGCCGTTCGAGGGCACATGCTCATCCCGGTAACCAGACCATTCACGTCAACCTGATAGCAGATAAGAAAACCGGGAAATTACTAGGCGGTTGCATTATCGGCAAGGAAGGCGCGGCCCTCAGGATTGATTCTTTAGCTGTGGCACTGCATGCGGGAATGACGACCGAACAATTTTTCCAGTGTGATATGGCCTATGCACCTCCGTTTTCACCTGTGTGGGATCCGCTCCTTACTGCGGCCAACCAGTTGTTGAAGAATTTGTAAAAAAAATTCCAACCAGATCAAGGCCTTTCAGCTTTTCTTAACAAATTGACGCGAATTACTATCTTGGAGGGAGTCAGTCCACCGGGTCGATGCCTCCGGGTATGTCGAATGTTCCCGGCGCCAGACCGTCCATGGAGTTATCATTTGCTCTGAAGAGCAGGCCATACTCCTTGGCCTTTTCCACATAAGAGCCTTCAGCCAATCTCATTTGTCCGATAATATTAATTCTGATTGCGGACGTCCCTTCAACCGGGCACTTGGACTCACACCAACCACAGCCGGTACACCTGTTGGCAATTACAAAAGGGACAGCATTGCGACGCTCTGATACTGGCCGAAATGAAACCGCGTTATAAGGGCATACCTCATCACACACCAGGCACTTCTTGTCCTGTTCCCATACCAGGCAGTTTTCACGGGCAATCCAAGCGGTCCCTACCTTGACATGGTTTTTTTCAATGAGAGTAAGATCACGGATTGCGCCCGTAGGGCATACTTTACCGCACACATTGCAGTTGACGGCACACGCGGCCAGGCGTGGAAGCATTACAGGAGAGAATAGTCCCTCGAGTCCTGCTTTCAGCCAGACAGGTTGCAGCGTGTTTGTGGCGCAGGCCTTCATGCACTCGCCACAACGAACGCACTTGACTAAAAAGTCCGGCTCCGGGAGGGCTCCCGGCGGTCGAATAAGCTCTCCGTCTACCAGGGCCCGTTCCCTGTCAATGGGCTTAGGCTGGTTTACACTCGTACGGAAAAGGCCGGCCGTGATTAGGCCTGAACAAAGTGCCCAAATAATTCCCCGCCTTGTAGGATCATGAGCCGAAACAAACCTCGAGGTTCCAGTTCCTCTTATGGAGAAAGAGATAGCGGACTGGGGACAAATCTCCTTACAACGTAAACAGACAATACACTCTGAATGGACTGTTTTCTCGGGATCTTCAGATATGGCCCCAGTAGGACATTCACTTACACACTGACCGCAACGGTTACAGGAATCACTCACTGTGCGCTTCACAAGGGGATTCCGAGAGAATAGCGACAGTAAGGCACCTGAAGGGCAAAGATTTCGACACCAAAAACGCGGCTGAATCCAAGCTAAGCCCGCGATCCCTACAAACAAAATGAAGACGAAGACATTTGTGGCAAAAACCTTTTGGTGGAATTGCAGATAAGCCAGATCCGGAAACGTACCC
>CAIXMD010000313.1 GCA_903920415.1 uncultured Desulfomonile sp. | reverse complement strand
GAGATACCCTCAAACGCCGACGCTACGGAAAAGCGTTTCCAGTTCTCAACTTTGTAGGAGTTGAACTGGAATCCGAGAACAGACCGGGATATTCCCGAAGTCTGATGTCAGTTACGACATTTTTTGACAGGCACAATCGAGTACCTGTTTAACGTGATCCACCGGTAGAGTCCCGGCTCACGGCAGACAGCAGGCTATTGGCAGGAATCCTTGCCAGGCTCACATATAAGGGACACTACGAAAAGCAGGAAGACGGAGCTGCTACCGTTGGCATAGCGATGCCGGAAAAAGAGCATGTCATCTCAACACGCGGGCCGGTAACGGCCAGAGGTAATCAATGAAACACAGATGGCCAACATCACTTTATTCACAGGTCGAGGCGATTTTTCACTCGGTCCGTTCCATCGGAAAGTCAAAGATGGATACCGATAAGGGAATCCGGTCATTCGGATCGTGGGAAGTCTACAAGGGTGAGGCCCACCGTTTAGCAAAATTCATGCACAAGAAAGGGCGAATCAGCTTTCTCGATACCCTGTCGGTTCTGGATGCCATGGCAGAGTACCTCGAAGAGCGACTGGCTCACTACGTCGAGAAGAAACGGTCACGCCAAACCATGGAGACCATTCTCTCTGCACTGGGAAAGTTTGAGTACGCCATCAATCACTATATCGAGATCCACGCACTGGAAATCCCAAGCCTGGATACTGAAAAGCTCCGTATAGAGTTCTACGCCAAGAGCCGAAAACTTTTGCGCAAATCAAGCAAAATCTTTGACAACCGGGCCTACCCCGATCCGATTCGGCTTATCGCGTCGATCACTGATGGAACCTTCCAGTTGCAGGCATCACTGCAATACGAGGGCGGACTGAGAGCTGAGGGAGTTGGAGCACCAAGCAACCGACGTCTCAAGAATCCTCTGACCTGGACAGGACTTCACGGCATCAGGACCGATCCGGTTACCGGATTGCCTGTTGGAATTGTGGCTTCAGTGGAAAAAGGCGGCAAAGCAACAGAGCATTATGTTTCTGTCGAAACCTATCGGAGGTTGGAAAAACATATCGCCTGCCATAGTAAACTGGAAAGCGATTATTTTACCTACGTCGAAGCCATCAACCTGGCAGCCAAAACTACTGGTCAATATGCGACAGGGCGCGGAAGTCACGGCCTGAAGCACAACTTTGCCCAGGAGCGGTACCTGGAGTGCATCGCACACGGAATGAGCCACGAGCAGGCTTTACAGCAGACCTCACTGGAAACCTCTCATTTCCGGCTGCGGGAAACCCTGACCTACACCCGAGGATGATATGGAAGATCAGCTTAACCAGATAACCGGCCTGACCAGTAGTGAGCGCAAGAAAGTATTTTCCTGGATTGCTTCTCTTCCAGAGGAAACGGTTGTCCAGATATTTCAGGATGGCGTGAAGAGGTCCTTTCAGCTCAAGGAGGAACGGCCCGACCTCACCGGCCGGATCAACAAATATTGCGCTTTCATCGTTGCTGCCCGCAAATCAGGCTGGGACACGCTCAAAGGCAGAGGTTACCGGGTAGCTGAAAAGGAGCAGTATGATGACTTTTCCCATCTGAGAAAAGCAAGCGCGGCCGGACTGATCCAAAAAGGGAGGACACCGGTTCTCCGCAGAAAAATACTTGCTCACTGGGGCGAAGTCAAAGATCTGAAGGCTGACGGAATGGGTTTCCGGCCTATTGCACATTATCTGAACCAAAACCGTAAGATAAAGACCTCACCAACATATCTGGCAAAATTATGGAAGGACGTGGAAGCAGATCCCAGCGGCGATATGATTCCGTCTTATTCAGGGTGTTTTGTAGATGCTGTAAATCCTAATCCATTTTCTTCCATAAAAAAGTTAAATCAATCTTTTCTTCCACTGTATTTTCTTCCTTCCATTTGATTTTATT